>CAZRHW010000203.1:0-5524 GCA_964599785.1 uncultured Bacteroides sp.
GTAATGCCTTGCTCTGGTCTCCTGCTTTCAGGAGAAATGAAAAAATTTCAAAGAACTCCGGATCAACGATAAGGACTTCTTCATTCATGTATTGATCTTTGAGTTTGAAGTTCCATCTTTTAATAATTGTCCGCGTAATGAGATCAACTTCCGGTAATTCATTTTCCCATGTGGATTTCAGGATGGCAGGTGATACTACCCACCAGTCCGAGCTGCTTCCCACGACTTGGTTCCCGGGCTGGTGCATGACCACCCGATAGATACTTTGTCCATTTTCATGAAACCTGTCGAAAGTTAGTTCGGAGTGGATATAAAGGACTATCAGCAGGCAGCTGAAGATCCCGATCGTCAGTCCTGTAATGTTAATTACCGCAAATGCTTTGTGTCTGATAATAAACCTTAAGGAAGTGATAATATCCTGGATTAGCATCATCTGTTCATTTTATCCTTCTAAAAGACGAGGGATTTTGCCTGTTGTTGCATTAATCGAATCCTCTTTCAGAAACATCATGCCTCTTTTGAATTCATCCTGGGATCAATACCGGCAGTTTCAGAATTGCCTGAAACAACCCAAATTATTTTTATAATAAATATTAAGGATTATTATCCGACAATTAATTGAATTCTTGATTTCCGGAAGTTTAAAAATAGTTTAATGAAGTCTTTCCTTTTTTCTATCCTTCGGAGAAAATAAGATAGTTTATGAGTGAATATTTCTCAAAGAAAAACATCCGGTTGTTTGGTTAAGATTGCTTTTCCATGAAGCAAGGTTATCTATGCATTTATAGGTTAATGAATAGCAAACTATGTATGCTATTTCTTAATCTATAAACTAAAAACATTGGAAGGTTAGTTGATTGCAATATCACTCATATCTTAACGAATTGACTGGATTAGTCAGTGCTGCTTCAATAGTCTGGTAGCTGATAGCTGACATTGCAATGCATAATGCTGTCAGGCCTGAAAGAATAAATGTCCATATACTAAAATCAATCCTGTATGCAAAATTTTGTATCCATTTATTTATGAAATAATATGCTACTAACCAGAAAAAGATCTATCAAAATGTGGTTGAAGAGGATTGTTATGCTTTAAAATCTGGATTTTATACGGATAATGTTAAAAACTGCCCGTTTTTAATAAATTTAAAACAAAAAGGATAAAAATTATCTTAACTTATTCTTCTCTTTCCTGAAAAAGAGGGACTTTTATGAAAGTCCCTAATTATCAATAACTTCCCCTTGAAAAAGGTGTTCTAGAAACCGGACGGTTTTTTGTTTTTCCTTAAAATTGGGACTTTTGCGAAAGTCCCAGATTAATCCCGGCAAAAGAAATCAAAGAACTTTCTTTAATGACACTCTGAAAAATCCCATGCAAAAACCATAGAAAATAAAATGACCACGTGATTTAGTTCAACCGGGACTTCACGCTGGGCCGTTCCGGCCACATGAAGTCCTATTTATTAGCTTTAGTTGCCAATTCTGTATTTAGTCTCTGTATTCCTATGATAATACCAAGATAATAAGTATAGAGTTACAGGTATCATCTGAATTAGGAATAGAACAACGAAGAATATAATCTCATTATTTGAGGCACTTTTTATTGGAAAATACTGAATAACTGATCTTATCACGATATAAATAAAACCAGCTAGGCTAATTAATCCGCCCAAGCCTTGCCACTTTAGGCCTAGAAATAGTCCTATTGGGTATATACAAAGGATTGCAATTTCAATGTAGTCTTTCGTTGTATTATAATTACCCATTGGAAAAGCTGCCAAAACTAAAAGCATTAGGGAAAATAAAATAGCAAAAACCAAACCTACACTTTTTGCTACAATTCGAATTGTTTTTTGCTTATTTGTCTGCTGATGAACACTAAGAACCATAATTAAAAGGTATAGATGAAAAATGGTTTGAATAATTTCATAGAAACTAAAATTGCAATTAAAGCTAACGGTTAGGGGCATGTGCAGTGCGGGATGTTTTGATATTTCTTCGGTTGCTTGTGATTTTTCTTGGATTAGTTCCTAACTTGCTCTTTATCAACTATCTGAGCATTGGATATGCCCCATGTTATGGCACGTAGGTATCTCAAAATCTTTTCTTTTTAGGGTGCTGACGATTATCAAAAAAGTCTAAAAGAATAATTTTGTTATTACTGACTTTGTAGAAAAGGTTTACCTGTTTAACAATTGTAAAGCCCCTAATATCTTTTTCTTTGTTTTCTATAGTTCCAATTTCAGGAAGTTCACAAAGAATATCCAGCAAGTCATATACTTTTTTTACGAATGATCTGGTAACCTTCTCTCCCCATTTAAGCAATAAATATTCAAGGATTTTGTCAAATTTTTTGTCAGCTCTCTTCGACCAATGAATTTCTAAAGCCATTTCTTATGCTTTTTTTTCATTTCTTTATGGCTGATTAAATTCACTTCGTTTTCACTTTCTTCAAGTGCTAATAATAATTCTTCCTTCTCTTGTTTATTCAGTCTGCTCCATAATTGACCTTCTTTGGTCGAAGATCTTTTTTTCATAAGTTCGTAGAAATTCATAAGAAGAGTCTCATTTTCAATGCTGTCAATGAGATTGTGGAAATTATTTTTGAGTTCTATTGTGTTCATAGTTTGACTATCTTTTTACAAATTTAGCAATTTATTAGTAACCATTTTCTTTACCTATATGCTTTGTTATGTCCAGTTGCTTTACTAATTAACCTTACACTAATGGATGCCATTCCCATCCAATTCCTGCCTTTTTTACATAACCAAGACTTGGAGGAGGATAAAAATGCATTGCTGAAACCAGCATATTTTCATCTGCAGCCATGTCAAGAATGCGCCTCTTGGTTTTTATATATTCTGATGGATTAAACATATATTTTTTCTCAGGTAACCAGTCCGGATATTTTAAATGTAATGGATGAAAAACCACATCGGAAATATAAATTAGTTTTTCGTCTGAAGATGATACAATAACTGCCAATTGTCCTGGAGTATGCCCTTTAGCATCAATGACCTTTATACCTGGTATAATTTCCTTACCTGGTTCAACGTATGTTAAATTGCTTTTAATACTTTCATAAACATTACGACCGAAAGGGAATATAGCAAAGTCCGGATAGTTCTCTTTAGCTTTATTAAAAGCTTCATCATTTTTGTAAAAAACCCATTCATCCTCACTTGAATAATAGTCTGCGTTAGGAAAACAAATATTTCCTTTTTCATTCAAAAGTCCTGAAATATGATCAGGATGTGCATGGGTAATGATAATTGTATCAATGCTTTCATTTGGAATCTTTTCCTGTTGAAGATGCTTCTGCAATCGACATGGGCCTTCAAAATAAGCCCCTATACCACTATCTATCAAAACCTTGTTTTTGCCAGTATCAATAAAAATGCATGCATATGCTGATTTGACTGTTTCCGGTGGTTCTGATAATCCAAGTTCCATTTGTACTTGATCTGATGGTATACCATTAAAAAACCCTGATACAGAATAATCATGGTATCCAGTATTAAAATTAATGCAATTGAACTTTCCTATTTTAAAATGATATATCTCCTTATGTACAGGATTTTCTTCTAAAATCAATCTTGGATTCTTTCCATAGACAGCTAATGATGCTGTCCCAAATACGGTTAGTGTAAGGAATTTTCTCCTGTTTATATTATTCATCATAACTAGGATTTAATTGTTGGTATTAATAAAGTTAATGAATAAAAAACCTGTTGTCAATGAATTCAAGAACTTTTTTGCAATTGGGCATAACGTTTTTGCATATGGCCAGTGGCGGTTTGCGCGGCACTTTACTATCAATATACACGAACCTATGAGTGGATTATAAACCTTCGAATACCTGAATTCCCCGCCATTGGCTATATGCGTAGGCAAAGTTTTTTAAAATTGCTAATACCCGCTATGATGTTGATTACTTAAATAATTTTTGGGCAAACTCCTTTAAACACCTTCTCCAAGTCAGCCATTCATGGGCTGTATTTTCAGATTTATAAAAAACAATATTCTTCACTCCCAGATCAGTAAGTTTATTGCAGAAACTTTGTGACCAATTCCCCTCTTCTGTCCCTGTACCCATCCAAATCAGTTTCAGCTTTTCATTAATCTCTTCCGGATGTTTAAGTAAGCCTCCATACAATTCGGTTATGTCGATTTTATCTCTCAATCGGATTGCTCCACTAAAAGCTCCCAAATAGGCAAACTTGTCCATATTGTTAAAAACTATTTCAAAGGTCTGCAAACCACCCCACGATAAACCTGCCATTGCCCGATTATCACGGTCAGGCATTGTTCTGTAATTTGAGTCGATCATTGGTATTATTTCCCGAATGATTAAATCCTGAAATTCCACTTTGTTTTTGCCTGTAGATGTTATTGATTGGGCAGAATCCCAATTCACAACATTGAAAGGTAGTCCTGAAATATCACCGTTATCCATCACAACAATCATGGGTTCAATTTCTCCTTCTGCCAGCAGGTTATCCATAATAAAATTCATTTTACCCTGATTGCTCCATCCGGTTTCATCTTCTGCCCATCCATGTTGCAGGTACAGTACCGGGTATCTTTTATTTACATTCCAGTCGTAATCGGGAGGCGTATAAACAAAACACCTTCGGGTTGCTTTTCTTATATTCGAATAATAGTACCTTGCTCGTACTTCTCCGTGAGGAACATTCTGGGGCGAATAAAATTTCATGTCCGGTTCAGGAATGTCAATACCGCTCAAGGCTGCCCCAGCACCGAAATAGGTGTAGGTTGATGGGTCGGAAACTCTAACTCCATCAATGATTAAGGCATAATAATGAAATCCTTCAACAATAGGATCGGTTGTTACACTCCAATATCCATTTTCATCTTTTTGCATGGGGATTTTTTTTCCTATAATATCAACAAGTACCTCGTTGGCTTCCGGTGCATGAAGTTGGAATATTACCCGCCCGTTATCATATATCCTGGGATATGATTTACCAGGAAGACAATTGTCCGCTTTTTGAGTGTTCACTGGGAAAGTTTGTGCAAATACGTTACTACTTCCCCAAAAGGCAAGTAGTAGAATTAAATAAAAGTAATTTGTTTTCATAGTTATTAATCCTTTATTTTATTGACTGAAAAATTATAATTTTTAATATTAGATATTTATTATTATCTTTAGTTAATTATTTTTTAATCCAACTAAACCCTAATTTTTCTTCTTACCAACTATAGCAATGCCGACATCCTTCGCAACTTCATCGCGGATGAGTGCCCAGTGAAACCAATTATTATTATTGGCTGTGAAAAAATTGTGATTATAATGGGTTAACCGCATATCCTTGTAAATTGGCCGAGTAATTTCGATCATCCTATCCCAGTACCCAAGCGCATTTCTTAAGTGTTCGACAGCTTGACTCTGCAAACGTCCCTGCAGTCTGTAGGTTTGCAGGGCGACTGCGCCTCGCAACTTTTCTGCCAGGTGTAAACCCAAATAAGCCCATACTTTTATATCTGCCACTTCATACATGAGC
>CAZRHW010000204.1:0-5521 GCA_964599785.1 uncultured Bacteroides sp.
AATGTGCCCCCCTGAACCATCCTTTTTATCCCACCCTCACTGTACTTGTCCCAGAACTTGTAAATATAATCATACCTCATCTGGTCGATAACAATACCGATGATCAATGCCGGCTTCTCCGGCGGGATCTTTTTGTGGTTCTGGGCATTGGAAATGTTCAACGAAATAAATATAAATGCCGGAATCAATATTATCTGAGATATTTTCATTTTACTTGAGGTAAATAATTTATTCCTTCGGAAAGACATATACCATAATCAGAATTTATGTCATCCTGAACACGTTTCAGTACCTACGTCATCCTGAACTCGTTTCAGGACCTTCTTGTCAATTACTTAAACTTCTTTTTATTAACCAGCAAATATAACTTTTAATTTATCTTTAAAATGATCATACCCCGGAAAGCCACCATCATTCAACCTTAATAACTTTTACCTTTTCAATCCCGGAAGACCGTGTGATTTTCAGAATATACATGCCCCGGGCAATATTCGGACAATTCAGGATAAGATTATTTTCCCCCTGTACAAGTGAGATCCTGTTCTCTGAGATAATCTTCCTTCCACCCGGATCAAACAGACTGATACCGGCCTCATCCTGTTGTTCAGACCAGATATCAATTCTCAGATAGTCGAAAAAAGGATTTGGACCGATGGTGATTGAATCTCTTATTTCCTGATCCTGAGGAACATATGGAGACAACCTGATATTCAGTTCCGTTGACTGAAAATCGAAGACCCGTACACTGGTAATGAGCGTATCATTATAACCGTCGGCCGAGACCAGAAGATCATATACACCTTCTTTTATCAGGCGGTGATATATGCCTGTGATACTATCCGACCAGACGTGAGAATTCCTTGCATCATGTTCTTCTATTTCGATCATCGATTTCAACGGGATACCTGTCTGTCTGTCTGTAACCTGTCCGGTGATGCCATACAGGCACTGTTCCATATAATTCAGCAAAGACCTGTAATTATAATTCCATAAGTACGGCAGTGTATCGGCCGATGGAATTTTTACTGCCGATAATTCAAGCGTGACCTCCCTTCCGTTAAGAAAATAGTTGACATAATCCTGTCTTCCGCCCGATATGGTATACCAGGCATAACCATTGGTGATCCCGTTATTTAACTGGGTCAGATACGCATCATTGTAAAGATGCACTGTGTCGGTATATTGTCTGCTGATAAACCGGTACCAGTCATCATCAGGATGCAGTTCGGGCCATGTATCCCAGGGATAATTCACCACCTCGGCGCCGGCATGAAGATTTGCCGACATGACCAGGTGACGCGATTTCATAAAATCCATCATCGCCACGTTTTCGGATTGATACGCGAGATAATCGGGATGCGGGCCTTCATCAGGGTCCGGATAATTACGGTTCAGGTCAACTACATTTGCATTAAATCTTGTTGCACCATAAACGGAATCATTTCCTGAATGATATGTGCCGTCAGGATTGGCCAGCGGATTGATCCATATCTGAATGTGATCAACCAGGTTCGTCACTTTCTCATCCTTTCCATACATGTTCAGTATCCAATCTATCAGCCTGATCATCAGGATATAACCGGGTAATTCATCACCATGCATGGTGGAAGTGTAGAAGAATTCCGGTTCGGGCTCTTCTTCACCGGCATGATCAGAGATCTTAACGACGAGGATCTCACGGTCATGGATGCTGAATCCGATGGTATCAAGCCGGCAGATCCCGGGGAAAGAATCGGCAAAACCGTGCATGCATGCCACATATTGATCAAAAGAGGGGTATGAATCCCATTCAGGGTCCGGGAATTTCCCTTCCGCCATCCGGATCATCCCGGAAAGTGAGGGAGGTATTTCAGCATGATAGGTAATGTGGCGCCGGACCAGTTCCTGGAACCCGGCACTGTTTGCATAAGCGTATATATTCCCGGCCGTAATATGATCAACAGAAAGAAAATCAGACAGTTCCTGAACCATTAACGGTCCCGTTAATGGGATCCGGAGGAATACCTCACCCCTGCTGTTTAGATAGTCAATTGCTTTCTGATATTCATCCGTGCTTTTCTCCTGTGCAGTCATAACCATCTGTCCGGTAGGGGCAATAATAAAGAAGAGCAGGATCATCAGCCTGAGAACAAGGCCCAATGGAAAAGGATCTTTATGACTATATATTGAACCGGATGTAAATGACATCGCCATCCTCCACAATGTAATTTTTGCCCTCAATGGAAATCTTCCCGGCTTCTTTACATTCATGTTCTGATCCCAGTTTATAATAATCGTCGAACTTTATAACTTCGGCACGAATAAATCCCCTTTCCATATCACTATGGATGGCCCCGGCAGCCTGCTGCACATTGTAGCCCTCCTGAATAGTCCAGGCCCTGACTTCTTTCGGGCCGCAGGTAAAGAAAGATATCAGGTTCAGTATACGGTATGCAGATCGTACAAGCCGATCCGCACCGGACTCCGGAAGTCCTGCGTCTTCAAGGAAAGCCTTGCGGTCCGCGGGATCCTCAAGTTCGGCAATCTCAGCTTCCAGTCTGGCTCCCATAATAAGGACTTCTTCATTTTTTCCCCGGAGTGCCTCCTTAACCCTGTTAACGTAATTATTCCCCTGGATAACCGACGCTTCATCTACATTGCAGACATATAAAACCGGCTTGGCAGTTAGCAGAAACAGATCCTCAACGACGGATCTGTCCTGGACATCGGGTGGAAGGGTCAGTGCAGGCTGAAAAGACTCCAGGTGTTCTTTATACCTGAGTAAAATATCCAGATCGTGCTTTAATTTTTTTTCACCTGCCTTTACAACCTTTTCAACTTTCTCAATCTTTTTCTCAACAGATTCCATATCCTTGATCAGCAGTTCAAGCTCTATCGTTTCCATATCCCTCACAGGATCCACTGTTCCATCGATATGCGGAAGTGTCTCATCATCAAAACACCTTAACACATGGATCAGTGCATCGGTGTTCCTGATGTCGGAAAGGAATTTATTTCCAACTCCCTCACCATGACTGGATCCTTTGGTCAATCCCGGAATATCAACGATCTCAACAGTTGCAGGTGTGATCTTCTCCTGCTTCACAAGTGAAGCAAGCTGGTACAGCCTTTTGTCAGGAACATTGATCAGCCCAACATTCGATTTGCTCGATGTAAAGGCATACCTGCTTGATTCCGCATGGGTACTTGATAAACAATTGAAAAGGGTTGTCTTACCAACATTTGCTATCCCGATGATACCGCATTTTAACGACATGTTCAGGTTATTTTAAGTCAAAATTACGTTATAATATTTTGAACAGTGGCCTTATACCTTTTTATTTTTTAACAGAAAACAGGCGAAATCTGCGTTTTAATCTGCGTATATCTGCGAGAAGCCTTTATTAACTTTTATAATAGATCTTTATCTTTTCTAATAGTTATGATACAAATCCTGAAACAATAATAAAAGAACTTTTCATAAAATTCAATTTTCTTAATGTCAAGCACCGATCTAACTTCAAAAAAAAAGCTATTTTTAAATTGTATTCAAATGATTAATCTATATTCATCATGACCGAACAGATTATTGAAAGAGCTGCCAACAACATTCGTATTTTATCAGCCGCCATGGTTGAACGCGCAAAATCCGGGCATCCGGGCGGTGCGATGGGGGGAGCTGATTTTATTACCATATTGTTTTCAGAATTTCTCCGCTTTGACCCGGAAGATATGGCATGGCCGAATCGTGACCGCTTTTTTCTTGACCCTGGTCATATGTCACCCATGCTTTATTCCATTCTTCATATATTCAACAAGTTTTCTGTTGATGACCTGATGAATTTCAGGCAATGGCAAAGCCCCACACCCGGACATCCTGAGCTTGATGTCAGCCGTGGTATTGAAAACACCTCCGGTCCTCTTGGACAGGGACATGCCATGGCGGTAGGAGCAGCTATTGCAGAAAGGTTCCTGTCTGCCCGTTTTGGAGAATGGATGTCTCATACGATCTATACTTACATTTCCGACGGGGCTGTACAGGAAGAAATATCCCAGGGTGCCGGCCGTCTGGCAGGTTTCCTTGGACTTCACAACCTGGTTATGTTCTTTGATTCGAATGATATCCAGTTATCTACCCCGACAAGTGCCGTAACTGCTGAAGATACTGCGAAAAAGTACGAATCCTGGGGATGGAGAGTAGTGACCATTGATGGCCACGATACAGGCCAGATCCGCAGAGCGCTTACCGAAGCCGGGGATGAGCATGATAAACCTTTCCTGATCATCGGCAAAACAGTTATGGGCAAAGGAGCTCTCACGGAAACAGGTGAAAATTTTGAACGGCAGGTTTCCACCCATGGCATGCCCTTAAGTAATGCAGGTGGTTCATTCGAAAAGACCATTTTGCACCTGGGGGGTGATCCTGAAAATCCCTTCACTACTTTTCCGGAGGTCAGGGAATATTTTGACAGGATCATCAGGCATAAAATTACTGAAGCAAAGAAACGGAAAGAAGAGCAGAACAATTGGGCTAAGCTCAATCCTGAACTGGCAAAAAAAATGGATTTTTTCCTGAGCGGTCGCGTCCCCGACATAGATTTTTCAGGTATAATCCAGAAAGAAGGGATCGCTACCCGTGCTGCTTCAGGCAATGTGCTTTCCTTCTTTGCCACAAAGATTGAAAACATGATTGTTGCCTCGGCCGATCTCTCCAACAGTGATAAAACGGATGGATTTCTGAAGAACACAAAACCATTGGGGAAAAATGACTTCTCCGGGGCTTTCCTGCAAATAGGGGTTTCGGAACTGACCATGACGGCCCTTGCTAACGGCATGGCACTTCATGGGGGGGTGATCCCCGTCTGCGGAACATTCTTCGTATTCTCTGATTATATGAAACCGGCAGTGAGGCTTGCAGCGCTCATGGAGCTTCCTGTGAAATATGTCTGGACCCACGACGCATTCCGCGTTGGTGAAGACGGCCCTACACACCAGCCTGTTGAACAGGAGGCTCAGATCAGGCTGATGGAACAGCTCAGGAACCATTCCGGGAGGAACAGCTGTCTTGTCCTTCGTCCGGCAGATGCTTCGGAAACAACTGTTGCATGGAAAATGGCCCTCGAAAATGTCCATTCCCCTACTGCCCTTATTCTCTCAAGACAAAATATTCAGGATCTTCCGGCCAGTGTAGACTCCAATAGATTGCGTGACGCCATGCAGGCTGTTCAGGGAGCCTATGTCATTATCCCTGTAGAAGGAATCCCGGATATTGTCCTGGTTGGTAATGGTTCGGAGGTTTCAACACTTGTGGCAGGAGCCGGTTTGCTGAAACAAATGAAGAACCTGAACGTTCAGGTTGTCTCAGCAATTTCTGAAGGACTTTTCCGGAATCAGGATAAAACCTACCAGCATGAAGTGATCCCTCCCGGTGTGCCCGTGCTTGGACTTACCGCCGGCCTCCCTTCAAGTCTCCGGGGACTGGTGGGAGAAAAAGGATACATCATCGGCCTGGAAACATTCGGATTCTCAGCACCATATAAAG
>CAZRHW010000205.1:0-5520 GCA_964599785.1 uncultured Bacteroides sp.
ACAATAGAAATAATAAATAAAATTTGTTTTCATTCGAAAATATTTATGTTAAACGATAAGTTATCAGCATATTATAATTTCTATCCAGGCCTGATGATTTTTTGTTGCCGGCTTTGTGAATCCTGGCGTTTTGGTGCCTTCGTGGCATTTTTTTTTTTTTTTTTGGAGGAACAGACTCATTGTTTTATAATGAAATTAAAGATTTTTCACCAGGTCGATTAACCATTGCCGGAATTCCTCACCCAGCTCTTCTTTCTTTAGTCCATATATTACATTCGTCTTGAGGAAATCGATCTTGCTTCCGATGTCGTATCTTTTTCCATCAAACCGAAGTCCATACATATCGTGGTCCTGCAGCATCAACTGCATGGCATCGGTAAGCTGGACCTCATTATTCAGCCCTGGTTTTACTTTATCCAGATATTGAAATATTTCAGGTGTAAAAATATACCTGCTTGCGATTGCCAGGTTTGATGGTGTCTTATTCATTTCCGGTTTTTCAACAAATTCATTCACTTTATACACATTTTTTTGAATCTCCTGTCCACCAATGACACCGTACCGGCCCACAACTTCCATATCGACTTCCTCCAGCGCAACAACACACCGCTGATAACGCTCGTACACTTTGACCAGTTGCCTGGTGATAGATTCCTGTTTGCATTCTATCAAAGTATCACCCAGAAGAACAGCAAAAGGTTCCCCATTAACATGATGGTATGCATACCGGATGGCATCCCCGAGACCATTCAATTCTTTTTGCCAGACAAAATGAATATCTGCAAGATGGGTCAGGTCCTGTATTATCTTCAGATCGTCAAATTTTTGACTTTCAATAAGTTGTTGTTCAAGTTCAAAGCTCCTGTCAAAATACTCTTCGATGGCCCTTTTGCCTTTCCCGATAATCATCAGGATATCTGTAATACCAGCTTCAACAGCCTCTTCAACAACATACTGAATAGTTGGTGTATCTACAATCGGCAACATCTCCTTTGGCTGGGACTTTGTTGCCGGTAGAAATCTGGTACCGAACCCTGCTGCCGGAATAACTGCTTTTTTTATAGGCATATATTCAAATTATCGCGTTATGTGATTATAACGGAAATATTAAAATATTAATTTTTGCAGTACTCCCCCCAAGGCCCAGGGGGGACGGCTCTGCAAAAATATTCTATGATTCAATTAATTAACCTATGTCGCCAGTTACAGGTTAAAATTATAATATTTTTACAACTGATGGTTTCAGGACATGAACATTCAGCTTACCTAAAGTCTGCACCAGATTATCATACATTTCATCATTCCTGAAAGTACCGATAATGGCTCCGCCGGAGCCTGTAAATTTAGCACTTGCTCCGACACTTTGTGCTGTTTCAACCATTGTTATATTTTTTTCCGAAATATTCATCACTGTTCTTCTGATATCGAAGTTCCTGTTAATATATTCTGCAAGTTTTTCAAAATCACCATTTTCAAGGGCTTCTTTCCCCTTTTCCGTGAGTTCAATCCATCCAGTGACAGCGTTCAGTACTGCCTGATCTCCATAATTGTATCTTTCACGGAAATTATTGTGAACAACCTCGGATCCTTCAGCAAGATCAGTCCGGTAAGCAATATAAAGATTTTTAAAAAGGTCACCCCGGAGTGGCTGATAATGCCCCCAGCCCTTTTCATCCATCAGCTCTTTGTTAAAATCCATATATACCGGTGATTCATATGCCTGGACAACCCTGTCCTGCAGACCAGCGGAAATTTCCAGTTCATTAACTTCCACTGATAATACGAGGTTGGCCAGTACTGGTTTTGGAATTTCAACCCCGAAGAAAATCATCAGCGCTTTTACACAGGCCGTGATGATAGCACTTGATCCTGCAAGACCCAGCTTATATGGAATATCTGACTTATACCGGATGGTAAAATTACGGTCATTGAGCTTAATCTCCTCCTGCATGCAATAATCATGGAATCGTTTCACGGCAGCTTTCAGCAACCTTATCCCGCCATAATAACCATAAAGCTTTACATCCCGTGCAAGTTCAGTGATACTGTTAAAAACATTTGAATCATATTCTGCGGGTAAAATTTCAAGTTCAGGTGTTTCAAAAAGGGTTACCTCAGCACTGAAATTATCAAACGGAAAAGCAATTGTTTTCCCGTAATATCCATCTGATGGGTTACCCAACAAAGCTGCCCGCGGATATGATCTTGTTCTGATTATCAAGCTTCCTGATTTAAAAAATGAGTAACTGGCTATGTTGTGGTCCGATTGAAATAACCAAGTAATTGAATCTTAGATTTTTTGCAGAACTCCCGGGTACCCGGGACGGCTCCACATATATTTAAATCACAACATCTTCATTTTGAATTATAAATTTAGAGATATTTATTTCTTCCGGAAAATTTTTGCTTTATATATTCCAAACCTGCCGGTTAAATATAAAAATGCAATCCAGAGTACTCCCATACCGTATTTTATACTTCTGATCAGATTAATAGAAGATGCTTCCTCGAAATATTTTGTGGGGCAGGTAATCTCAGCAATTTCATAACCCGCCCAGAAGATCTGGGCAATCATCTGATTGTCGAAAAGAAAATCATCGGAATTTAAATGATAGTCGATTGCCCTGAGAACTTCCGCATCAAATGCCCTGTAACCTGTATGATACTCAGATAATTTCTGGTTCATGAGTAAATTCTGCAAAAATGTAAGTATCCGGTTAGAAATATATTTATAAACCGGCATACCTCCTCTCAGTGCACCCTTACCAAGAATACGGGAACCAAGTACGACTTTGTATACACCATCGGCAATTAAAAAGCACATGGCATGTATAAGCCTGGGTGTATACTGATAATCAGGATGTAACATAACAATAATATCTGCACCGATCTCCAATGCTTTATCATAACAGGTCTTCTGATTGCCCCCGTACCCTTTATTCTGATTATGCCGGACAATATATTTTATACCAAGATTCCTGGCTATTTCCACGGTACGGTCACTGCTGCCGTCATCAACAAGGATAATATGATCAACAATATCTCCGGGAATTTCCCTGAAGGTCGATTCAATGGTCTTTTCCGCATTATAAGCAGGTAAAACAACTGCTATACTCTTCTTCTCTATCATGGATTATATTAATGACGGTTAACTATCCGGTTTACGCATAAGAAATACATAACCATTTTTTTCCCGGAAAAGAATAAGATGAGGATAGGCTTCCCTGAATCTTTTAACTGACCTGTTCCTGAGGATAAAATATACAGGTTTATCGATATCACCGGTTAACAGCCAATCCAGATCATATGATTTCTCATTCCGGGGCACCTGTTTATCAGTATAAAATAACTGGGCATAACTTTTCATTCCAAGGGTTTCAACATAGCAATCTTCAAGCTGTTTTTCCTGGCAGAATTCAATCAATGCATTCTGACTGTATTTCTCTACCCTGGGTGTTACAATGAGTAAATTCAATATGATGAATAAAATCATGTTCAGGAATATGGAAAGATAAGCCCATTTCCGGTTCTTTTTAAAAAGAAATAAAATGACAATTATCCCAATAATAAAAATGATACCGGTTACAGCTTCATAACCAGACCAGGATACAGCGGCCTGCAGGTTTCCTGTTGCAAATTCATCGTGGATCCAGCCTTTCTGAATGATCCATTCTTTCCTCATCATCACAAGTGGCAGGGAAACAGCAATGACTCCATACAATATGCCGATGCAGGCATATATCAGGTTCAGCCACCGGTAGTTCTGAATCCTTTCACGCAATATTTTGCTGATGACATATGCTCCCAGAAAGGTTAATGGCAGATAACATAAAGATGAATAATGTATTATTTTAGTGCGAACGATGGAAAAAACTATCAGAACCACAAAGAACAGAATCATCATCCAGAATTTAAATTTTTTCTGCAAAGGATCGTCATAATAACTTCTTCGAAGCCCTTTCATGGCATAAACAGAAGCGGGAAAAACACCGAAAAACAATACCACAACATGATAAAGAAAGAATCCGCCGTGGCCGGCATCCTGTGTTTTGAACAGCCGGATCTGATAGATGAAGAAATCTTTCACTACATCAAAATGACCAATACTCATCTGGATAATGAACCATAACCCTCCAACTGAACCGAGAATGAGAAGATAAACAAAGATTTGCACAAAATTGATCTTCATGCGAAATTTATTCAGTATCCAGTAAACGCCGGCAGTCAGTCCGAACAGGAGAATGGCAACAGGCCCTTTGGTAAGAACAGCCAGGCCGACAGAAACAGAAGATAAGACCAGGTGTAACCAGCGTTTTCGGGACTTTCCTTCATCAAGGAAAAAAATAAACTGTAACAATCCTGCAAAAATGAACAGGTTAAACCATGGATCAATAATACCGGATTTAAAAAAGAGAAAAGGCAGAATGGAGCCGGCGTAAACCAGGACCCAGAGCGCCCCGAAGGCATCATCATAAATCTTCCTGCCTGTCCGGTACAGGAGCAATAAAGTCAGGATGCCGCAGATTGCATTAGGAAAACGTGCTGCAAATTCGTTGATCCCGAATATTTGCATCGAAAGCGCCTGAATCCAGATAAACAAAGGTGGTTTTTCCCAGAAAGGCTGAAAATTGATTTGTACATTAAGATAATCACCCGTAACAATCATTTCACGAGCCGATTCAGCAAAATTAATTTCATCCCAATCAAACAAATGCACACCACCCAGGAAAGGAATAAACAGTAAAGCTCCCGCAATTAAAATGATTATTTCAGCTATAAAAGGCTTTTTAAAGAAGTTCATTTCTTAACAGGTCTGAAAAAATTCTGAACAGGTTGATTTATCCACTTCACTTCCAGGGTGTGAAAATACCAATAAAAAAACATTAAGACGATCATTCCTGAAAAAGAACCGGCTATGATATCACCCAGAAAATGTTGTGAAAGATATACCCTGGAAAATGAGACAAGGATGGCTGCCAGTAAAGCAGTAATTTTAACATATTCCTTCTCTGAAATGAAAGCGAGCACCCCGAAAATAATAAAAGCTGTTGCCGAATGTCCGGATGGAAAACTGAAATGGGTATGAAGATCAATATTCGGTATGACGTACAACTCGGCTAAATCTCTGAAAAAAATAACCGGGCGTTCAAGTCCGGGGAAAACAAAACGTTTAAGAATCTGAACAATCATACCTGAAGTCATTGCCGACAATGATAAAATGAAACTGAAGCGAATTCTAATAAATAACAGAAGGACAGCTACAACTGCGGCTGTAATGCCGGATCCCAGATGCGTAATAAGCCTGAAAAAAGTATCGAAGAAAGGAGAATGGAACCCGTTAATGAACAGGTGAATATCCGCTTTTGAATAAAGCAGAACAGGGACCAATCCGGCAATCAGGATTATGCAATATAATAACAGGAAGGTTTTATTTTTCCTTATCAGTTGAAGCACTTCGGTTTTCAGTTTTCGGTTTTCAGTTTTCAGTTTTCAGTTTTCGGTTTTCGGTTTTCAGTTTTC
>CAZRHW010000206.1:0-5513 GCA_964599785.1 uncultured Bacteroides sp.
TTACGGGTGTGCCTAAAAGAGCCTGGGTGATCAGTTCGGCGCTATGTCCGGGAGTTGAACGGAGGTTGGCAACCGACAGGGTGATAATTCCCCATGTATGATCTCCCAATGATTCTGAGGGCAGCAGACTGACATTGAATACAACTTTAGGATAACCGGCTTTCAGGATTGAATCAAGTTCATGAAACGCACCGGTAATGTTTGTTTCTCCTTCAACAGTTAGTTGTCCGGTTTCATTAACATGAATATCGAATAAAGATATCCTGCTGTCGGGAGCGTATTTCTGCCGGATTTGAGATATTACATCATCGATCTCTTTTTGTTGGAACTGATTGCAACCAGAAGAAAAAAGTATGACGATCAGGAAAGATAGAAATTGCAATAAGTATTTCATATATAGTCATTTAATGGTTTGTGGTCAAATAATATTGGTTCATTAATGAATACATCTTATAGGATTATTCCAGATGCTTGAATTAACAGGGTTTCATTATTTCCTATTTAACCACAAAGGTACACCAAGGATAGCACAAAGGTATGCCAAGGTTAATAATATAATCCCTTCGTGTTCCTTTGACTTATCCTGAGTATCCTTTTCCTGTCCGCACCAAACATAACGTTCGGGGGAGTGAGTTAATAAATCAGCAGTTTTCATAAATTCATTTAAATATATCCATTTTTATTCGTTCCGCAGATAAGAGGTTGTATTTTCTATTTATAGTTTTTTAGTATTAATCACTGTCGTTATCTTTATGGCGAATTATTCGGACTATTTCAAATGAAACCATGCTTAAACTGCTATTAATTTTATCGGGATCGATATTCATGGGATTGGGTTTCCTTGGTATATTTATACCTGGTCTTCCCACCACACCTTTTCTATTGCTGGCAGCAGGTTGTTATGTCAGAAGTTCAGATCGTTTATACTCCTGGCTATTGAGCCATAAATTGTTTGGGAAACACATTAAAAATTTCAGGGAGACACGGTCGATACCTTTACGCAGTAAAATCATCTCGCTCATCCTGATGTGGGTCATGATCGGGATATCTGTTTTTTTTCTGATAGATAATCTCACAGTAAGAATAATCATTTCCATACTCGGCTTAATCGGTACGCTGGTACTGCTATCAATTCCTACTTCCCGGTGATTTTTATAATTAACCCTGCAAATTTGAATATTATTTTAAGATCTGCTAAAATGATTCTTATTCATATCTCAAAGACTCCGCCGGATTTCTGCCGGCGGCCCGGATTATAACACTGCTTGCAGTGATAATAGCAATTAAAAATACGCTCAGTCCGGTAAGGAGAAATATCCAACTACTTATACTGGTACGATAGGCGAAATTCTGAAGCCATTTGTGCATCGTGTAGTAAGCGAGAGGAAAAGCAATGACAAAGGACAGGAGGATCCATTTGATAAGATCCCTGTTAAGGAGCAGTATAAGATTTGAAAATACTGCCCCGTTTACTTTGCGTATCCCGATTTCTTTGGTTCTTTGTTCTGACATAAATACAGTAAGACCAAAAATTCCCAGGCAGGAAATAAGAATTGATAAAAGTGAAAACCAGGTAATGATCTTTCCAAGTTTTCGTTCTGTTTCGTATAGTTTTCCTATTCCCTCATCGATAAAACTATAACTGAATGGAGAGTCAGGAGCAAACTTACGGGTGGTAGTTTCGATATACCTGATGGTTTCCTGAATACCGGAAGGATTGATCTTGATGAAGATATAATTCAAAGCCTGGTAGTTTGCCGGATGAATTGTGAAGATATGGGGTAATATTTCGCGATGCAGTGAAACATGATGAAAATCTTTTACAACGCCAATGATTTCTCCTTCACGTCCCCAGAAACGGAGCTTTTTACCCAACGGATTTTCCATGTTCATATATTGAACAGCTTTTTCATTTACCACAAAATTGGAAATATCAAGAGCGTAGTCATTAGAAAAACTCCGGCCTTCAGTAATTTCCATTTCAAATGTTTCAATGTAATCAGGCAGCGTTATTGAATACCTGACGATGGGCACAAGGGCAGGATCCTTTCCCTCCCATTCCACGCCTGTTTTGATGTCTTCATTAAACGGGACCGCTTGTCCGGCAGTAACCCTGACAATATTTGGATTTTGCAGCAAAGCATCCCTGTAAGTTTCAAACCGCATGCCAAGAGATGTATTGAGAGAGATCTGAAGGATATGACGTGTATTGAATCCTAATGGCTGCTTCTGGCAGAATTTTAATTGCTTTAATACCATTGTTGTGCATACCAGGAGGAACATTGAGATAGTAAACTGGGTTATGACGGAAGCGATCCTGAACGGGGATCGTTTTGTTCTGACCAGAACAGCAGCCTGTAAAGTGACAAAAGGATTTTTTCCTGTGAAAGACAGGGCCGGGTAAATTCCTGAGAATATTCCGGTAAGGATCGGGATCAGGCAAAAACCCAGCAGTATTTGAGGATGATTCAGGTATCCTATCTGTAGATTTTTTCCAACAAAAGTATTGAACCCGGGTAAAATCAGTTCCACCATAATCAAAGCCAGGAAAAGGGAGATAAAAGAAAGCATGACCGATTCTGTCAGAAATTGGAAGATCAGTTGTATCCTGGTTCCTCCGACGACTTTGCGTAAACCCATTTCCCTGGCACGCCGTGATGACCTGCCGGTCGATAAAATAATATAATTTATACATGCGATTAGCAGGATAAAAATTGCAATGGCAGAGAAAATATAAACATATTTAAGCTGGCCAAAGCTCAGATGAGATTCAGTTACCGGCATGATACCCAGTACCAATTTCCCCGGAAGTGGGTTCGGATACAGATCGTGCAGTACCCCGGCAATCTTTTCCCTGAAGACATTTTGCGACACGGTCTTATCCAGCAGTATATAGGATGGATCACGCCAGTTATAGTCGTTGGATAAATCACTGCGCAGGGGCATAATGAAATCAGGCCTGATGTGTGAATTATCCGGGATATCAATGACACCGGTGACTGTAAGACCTAACTGATTATTCAGGATGATGGTTTTGCCTGTCGGATTCTCATCCCCGAAATATTTTTCAGCTGTTGGTTTGTTTAATACAACAGCGTTCAGCTCTGACAGAGCCGTCTTCAAATCCCCATAAATAAAAGGAAAGGAAAATATCGAAAAAAACCCGGTGTCCACCATGATCACATTTTTCTCATAGAACATAATCGGATCACGCTGTTCTTCCTGATACCTGAAATGACAATTTGTGATTTTTCCTAAATTGAAGATACGGGTATAATTGATGATCTCCGGAAATTTTTCTGCCATGGCAAAGGGCAGGAAATAGGGTACGTTAGGGTCCAGATCCCCGGTTTCATGCAGGATGGTAAGCTGGTACAATTCATCCCGGTTTTCGTGAAACCTGTCATAGCTGAGTTCATCTCTCACCCAGAGATAAATCAATATGAAACAGACAAATCCGATCGTCAGACTGAGTATGCTGATGATGGAATAGAGCTTGTTATGTTCCAGGTTCCTGAATGCAGTTATGATGTAATTTTTTATCATGATTCGGTTGTTAAATTAATAAATCGTTTTCCATAAACAGGATCTGTAAAGTTTTATATCATTAACTACCTGAATCCACAATCATGCCATTAAATATAACGTGCAGAAAAACAACATGTAACGAATTTTATTTTGAGAATAGAAGAAATATTTGTCAAAATATTAGACTAAATATGTCAATAATTTAGACAAAATTTTGTAGTTTTATCTTGTATTGCTTGATCTATTTTTTGACTCACCCCTCTTTTATTTCCGGGGCTATCATAACTAATAAAATGGATTGGGATCGATTAAAAAGCTTTTAAAAGGCTTCTCGCAGATATTCGCAGATCAATTCGCAGATTTTCGCAGATTGCTGATTTACAGTTTATTATTTCTGCGTGAATCAGCGTTTACCTGCATGCCGGCGGGCAGGAATCTGCGTTAATCTGCGAGAGAGGGGAATGGAGATGGACGATAAGATGGTTATGTGAGTATCCTGGTAATTAACACTTTATAACATGGAAAAAGGAACCCTGTTAATTGTTGATGACCATAAGAATGTATTAAAAGCACTGGTGCAGTTACTGGAACCGGAATTCAAGTCGGTTGTCAGTGCTGCCAATCCCAATCTGGTGCCCGGTCTGATTGCTGAAAAGTCTGTAGATGTGGTTTTGCTCGACATGAATTTTTCAGCAGGTTTAAACAGGGGTGATGAAGGGATTTTCTGGCTGAAAAAAATCCTGGGTCACGATAAGGATATCGTTGTAATCATGATCACTGCATACGGTGATGTGGAACTGGCAGTACAGGCGATGAAAATGGGCGCCACAGATTTCATCCTTAAACCTTGGGATAATGAAAAATTGCTGGCTACAATGAAATCTGCTTATAAACTCAGGCAATTCAGGCTGGAAATCAGGAACCTGAAGAACAAGCAGGTCCATTTGAACCGTGATGTTGACAGGCATTATGACATATTGATCGGATCTTCACAGGCCATGCTCGATGTATATAAAACTATCCAAAGGGTGGCTGCAACTCAAACCAACATTCTTCTTCTGGGTGAAAACGGAACAGGAAAAGAGCTGGTCGCACATGAAATACACAGGTTATCTCAAAGAGCAGGTGAAA
This sequence comes from uncultured Bacteroides sp., assembly GCA_964599785.1. GTDB lineage: Bacteria > Bacteroidota > Bacteroidia > Bacteroidales > SM23-62 > LJUQ01. Next base: position 4,660 of record CAZRHW010000206.1, read on the forward strand.
TTTTTATATCTGTGGATATGGGTTCACTGAGTGAGTCACTTTTTGAAAGCGAGATATTTGGCCATATGAAAGGGGCCTTCACCGATGCGAAGGAGGACAGGGCGGGAAGGTTCGAAATTGCATCAGGGGGAACACTCTTTCTTGATGAGATCGGCAATCTTTCTGTGGCAATGCAGGCAAAATTATTGGCAGTTCTTCAAAATCATATGGTCACCCGTCTTGGATCAAACATTCCGGTTAATATTGACATCCGTCTGATCTGTGCAACAAATAAGGATATGAAAATGCTGATAAGTGAGCATTTATTCCGTGAAGATCTTTATTACAGGATCAATACTATTGAGATCGTGATCCCTCCTTTAAGGGAAAGAGGGGAAGATATCCTGTTGCTGACCGAATATTTTCTGAAGAGGTATTGTGAAAAATATGACAGATCGTCAATGAAAATATCAGGTAAATCCATTGACAAGCTGATGAAATACAGGTGGCCTGGAAATATCAGGGAGTTGAAGCATACCATTGAGAAAGCCGTTATCCTGAATGATTCAGATATATTGAAACCGGAGGATATATTATTCTCTCAGCTTAGAGCACCATCAAGGCAGGTGCAAAAACCGGTGACATTTAAAGAAGTTGAAAAACAGGCTATTAAGGATGCACTGGAAAGAAACCGTGGCAACGTATCTGAAGCATCAGAAGAACTGGGATTGTCCCGGCAAACTGTATATAATAAAATAGTAAAATATAATCTTTAATGCGGACTCACCCCCCTTTTGATTGGGGATGTTAAAAAAGTCTGTAAAGGCTTCTCGCAGACCGTGTGAAATATTTTCGTGCCTCAAATTTCACAGGGC
>CAZRHW010000207.1:0-1404 GCA_964599785.1 uncultured Bacteroides sp.
CTCTGCATCAGTTCCGGTGAGACAACGGATAGACGAGATTTCCGAAGAAATTGTAAACCTGAATATCCGGCTGGCTGTAATCAGCTTTTTATTGATGATAACGTCAATACCCATGTTTTCGGCCAGCTTGATATAATCAATGTTCTCCACCTCGGCGATGGTCTTTTTTACACCTGTCTGATGGGCAAGCAGACAGGAGAGAATATTTGTTTCCGAATTTCCCGTTACAGCTATAAAAGCATCCATTTTTTGCAGGCCCTCCTGAATAAGCAGGTCAACATTACTCCCATCACCATTGATAACCAGCGTATGTTCAAGATAGTTTGAAAGTTCATACGCTTTCTCACGGTTCATCTCGATCAGTTTTACATTGTGCTGACGACCCAGTTTTTTGGCTACCTGCCGGCCTATCCTTGAACCACCCAGGATCATGATATTATTTATATCAAACTGCATTTTCCCTGAGTACTCAAGTATATCATCCACATTGGACTGGTTCGTAATAATATAAACATGATCATTCATCAGAAACTGATCATTTCCCCGCGGAATAATGGTATTTGTATTCCTGGTAATTGCAACCGCTCTGAATTCAAGAGGTTTGGAAGCATCCGTCAATTCAATTAGTGTTTTCCCGATAACCGGGGCCTGCTCATCCAATCTTACCTCATACATCGATAGCTTACCACCGGAAAACTCAACAATATCAGTCATCCCGGCCTGATGCACCAGGCCCACAACCTCATTGGCCGCAATACTCTCGGGATAGATCATGTAGTCCACACCAACACTGGTAAATATCTCCTTGTTCGTCAGGAAAAGATACTCCAGGTTATCGACCCTGGCAATTGTCTTTTTTGCACCCAATTTTTTACTCAGGACAGCTGCCGTGATGTTTACCTGCTCTGATTCTGTGACCCCGATGAAAAGATCGGCTTTTTTTATGTTGGCATCATTTAATAAACTAATCGAGGTGGCGGAACCATAAATCGTCATCAAATCATACACAGACCCGATGCGCCTTAATTTCTCCTCAACAATATCAATCAATACAATGTCGTGATTTTCAGAAGACAGCATCTTGGCTAAATGCGAACCAACATCACCTGCACCAGCTATTACAATCCTCATAACCTGATAAGATAAATAAGTATATAGTGAATCTTTTTATTTATAAACCATGAAAAAACCATACACCAATAAGGATGTTAAATTATGAAAATTTACTGATATTTTAAAGAATTACCGGTTATGCCGGACAGATCCGTTTTAGCTCATTCCAAATTTTTAGTTCTTTTTTCTTCCTTAGCCTCAGCCTTAACCTTAGCCTTATTCCTAATTTTAGCTCCTTCCATTATCTCTCCACCAGATAATATCCCATGGTCCGAATGGTATGATATGGAA
>CAZRHW010000207.1:1504-5477 GCA_964599785.1 uncultured Bacteroides sp.
TTCCATTATCTCTCCACCAGATAATATCCCATGGTCCGAATGGTATGATATGGAATATGAAGCCTGATACACTCAGATTCCAGTTTTGAAACTAGCCATTGTGGCACCTGATGGTCTATAATAATGATGCCCGGTCTTATATACTTAATCAGTTCGTCGAGATCAACAGGACGGGATGCATTGATGATGAGCAGATCAAGTTTCAGCGGTATCTGAAGATGCCCGGTAAATGCCGGCTGCTCCGATAACACTCCTATTTTAGCTCCGGCAAACTGAATGAAAATCGGATTCTTGTGGTTCCTTCCCGGGCTGATAATAAAAGAATGATCATGCATATTTGATGCATAGCCATTCAAATCAATAAATTCCGGTTCATTCACTCCAGCATCGATCCAGCAAGAATTGATATGGTCATTGATCTTCTCCCGATTGATTCTGCCTGTATCATCTGTCATCACAATATTCTGATAACCATCGATAAAATTCAGTACAGTAGACCCTTCCACAGAACAGATCAGGAACTTTTTCCGGTTGTGCTGAATAATTTTTTCGCAGCAATTCTTCCCTGTCATAATTGTGATCACCGACAATAGAATGAAAAATATACCCGCCGATCTTTTACGTATAAACCCGATCAGGGAAATCAAAGCAATATAAATGAGTATGACATCATAAGTATCTATACCGATGCCATGTGTTGCTGAATATGGAAGTGAACTGATCATGCCCGTCAATCTTTGCAAAATACCGGACAGGGTATCAAGGATACCGGCAAAGAGACCTGACAACGATGGGACAAAAGAAAATAAAAAGAACATACATCCCGAATACAGGATCAGAGCTGTTAAAGGTATGGCAAAAAGGTTGGTTACCAGAAAATAATGCGGGAACTGATGAAAATAGTAAACAGAAAGAGGGAAAGTAAAAAGTTGTGCCGAAAAGGACAGGCATGTTAGTCCCAATATTTTATCAATCAGCCAGTTGCCAGTTCTTAAAAAAGCATATAATTCCTGAAAAACAATACCGATACCTGTAACGGCCATGAATGAAAGCTGAAAAGATACACTATAAATAACTTGGGGATTGAAAAGGATCATCAAAAATGCACTGAAAAACACAATATTAATCAGACCTGATTTCCGTTTAATGATATGCGACATGATATACAACGATAACATCAGGGATGCCCTGGAAACTGAAGGAGCCAGGCCGGTCAGGACGGCATAGAACCAGATACAGGGAACAGTAATGAAAAATGACAGGCCCGGTCTTCTGCAGAAAAAAGGTTTAAGGATAAAAACCAATAATCCATAGATAATCCCTACATGCAGTCCAGATACAGCCAGGATATGCATGGCCCCCGATTGAGTAAATTCAAATCTCTGCTGTTCATCAAGATTTTCCCTGTATCCAAGCAGAAGAGAAGCAACCAGGTCTTTATGATGAATATCATGGTTGTCCAGTAATCCTAACAGTTTCATCCTGATACGCTCAGCACTAAAAAAGAAATGGTTTTTTCCCTTGCTGTTCAGCTGTTTCCATTTTTTATCATCCAGGTATCCTCTCCAGAATATTCCATGAATGGTACAATACCTCCTGAAATTAAATTCCATTGGATTGGCGGGCAGATCAATCTCGTCAAGAGGACAATAAAAGACCAATAAATCACCCGGTTTTACAGATTCCACCTGCATACTTTTTGCAATATATAAAAGGATTCTGCCCCTTACCGGGTGCCAACCTGTTTCCCCTCTCTCCCATACCCTGTCCAGAACCAGCTTATAAGTTTTTTCCTTCTCCTGTGGTATGAGGGCAACACTTCCCAGCCTTATCTTTTCAGGCCCGGCAGTGATCGTTTGTTCTTGCAGAAGTCCCATCCCTGCCAGGCATATAACCACAAAGACAAGAAGACCGAATAACCTGTTTCTGAAGATATTTACGTCCCTCCCAAGATAATGGTAAAGCAATAACAGAAAAAAAAACAGTGTCAGTCCGGGAAGAATATAATATATTTCAACCTTTACCTTCTCCTGAATAACAATTCCCGTCAGCAGCGGTATCAGGATTCGCAGGAAAGGTATTTTTATTATTTCCGGATACAACATCAGCCGTAAATTTGGTTCCTCTTACATTGATGAAAAAAAGCATGGATTATCGGTCTAATGTTGATAATTTTCTCTATTTTTGAAAAAGGACTTCCGGGAATATATTCCATTTACTTTTTCATATCATTTTATAAATCAACAAATTATGATAAATCTGAAAACACGTTACATGGGTTTTGAACTGAAAAATCCAATCATTGTAGGAGCCAGTAATCTTGCTACCAATCCCGACAATCTAAAAAGGATGGAAGATGCCGGGGCAGCCGCTGTCGTGATCAAATCTCTTTTTGAAGAACAGATCCAGCTTGAATCTTTTCAAATGGAAGAGGAAATGGGAGAATACAGTGAGCGGCATGCAGAAATGATCAGTCTGTTTCCTACCCTTGAACATGCCGGCCCCAGGGAACACCTGCTGATGGTCAAAAAGGCCAGGGAATCAGTAAATATCCCGGTCATTGCCAGTTTAAACGCTGTCTTTAAGGAAACATGGGTGGAATATGCCAAACTCCTGGAAGACACGGGGGCCGACGGACTTGAAGTTAATTTCTATGCTATACCGGGAGATATCAATAAAACGGGTGAATCAATAGAACAGGAACAGATTGAAATCCTGAAAGAAATTAAAAGCAGCATTTCCATACCGGTTAGTGTGAAGCTCAGCACATTTTATTCCAACCCCTTAAATCTTATCAACAAAATGGATAAGGCCGGTGTCGATGCATTTGTACTCTTCAACAGGCTTTTCCAGCCGGAAATAGATCTGGAAAACGAGAAGCATATCATCAATTTTCCCCTCAGTTCCGGGGAAGATAATAAACTTCCTTTAAGATTTGCAGGGTTACTGCATGGAAAGATTAAGGCGGGAATATGCAGTAATACAGGTATCTATGACGGAAAAGATATGATAAAGATGCTTCTTGCCGGAGCAGATTGTGTGCAGGTGGTCGGTACTTTATACAAGAATAAAATTGAACATATCAGCAAAATGCTCTCTGATACGGAAGCCTGGATGAAATCTAAAAATTATAATTCAATAAAGGATTTTAAGGGTAAACTTTCTGAAAAGAATATAAATGATCCGTTCGTCTATAAAAGAGCTCAGTATGTAGATCTCTTATTAAAATCGGAAGACATCTTTAAGAAAAAGGGATTATTGTAGGAATAAAAATTAGCCGGAAACTAAGCTGAAAAGAAGATGTAGGACTAAATATCCTTTCCAGGCACCAGTGTAATCTGTAATTCATAGATTTTCCACGACTCACCAACCTTTTAATTGGGGCTGTTTAGAAAGCATTTACTTCTTTGGAAAAACAATCTGATAATTAACTTCTGTTTTTCCCTTCGAAATATCCTTCAGTTTCCCATTCAGAAGCCTTTTTTTTAACGGTTGTAATCTATCGACAAACAGGATCCCGTTCAGGTGATCCACCTCATGCTGAAGGATGCGTGCCTGAACCCCTTCAAGGAATTCATCATGAAACTTGAATTCCTGATCATAATACTGTAGCCTGATCCTGGATTTACGTTTAACATCTTCCCTGATATTCGGAAGGCTCAGACAACCCTCATTAAATTCCCATTCATCACCTTCTTCTTCGATGATATAAGGATTGATGAATACCTTCTTAAAATCTTTCAGTGCAGGATCCTGTTCATTATTCATCGTCGTACCGTCGACAACGATCAATCTGAGGGATTCCCCAATCTGTGGAGCAGCCAGTCCCACACCATCAGCATGATAGAGTGTATCATACATATCGCTGATTAACTGATCGAGCTCTTTGTGATCCCGATCAATATCAGCTGCCTTTTTTCGTAATACAGGCATTCCATATACATATATCGGATAGGTCATAATTCAGGAACTT
>CAZRHW010000208.1:0-5473 GCA_964599785.1 uncultured Bacteroides sp.
AGCTGTAGGCAATTATTTTCGATATTGTTAGTTTCCCCGGCACAACTTAGTGGTTTTCATCATATCTTTTGATCTTATCCAGTATTCGTGGTTCCGCTTCTTCATACATCTGCCTGATGAAATCGTCGTGAAAATTAAATATCCTGTTTTCGAAGGGCATTTCACTGATCCGGTCAAATAACATTTCCTTTGCCTGCCGGATATCTTTGCCATAGATATGGAAGGAATCGGCATGCCAGTTCATCCTTCCCAGTTTTATAATCTTTCCGGTTCTTTGAGCTACCTCGTCTGCTATTACTTCGCGGTTAAAACGTATAAAACCGAACATATTCATAAAATTAGCTCCCCACGCATCATTACTGCGAAAACGAATGTTGCAGTTCAGCCACTGAATTCCTTCATCATCTTCCATTATACGGTACCAGAGTGATTGCAGACATGGCGGATCGTATACTTCAGGATCTAAATTCGGCATCCATGTGATCATTTGTGCCTGCCGCGTAAAAGGCTGATCCACGAGCTTTTGTATGACCTTCTCTATCTGGTTAATGTTCAGTCCAACGTCTTTTCTCAATTTTTGTCCCCCTTCATTGACCAATTCCTTCCATGAACCATATCTGATGAGGCGCCCATGATAAGTATATTCCCATCGTGTATCTTCAGGATCATTCATATTTTTAACCCAATGATCTTTAAAACCTTTCAGCTCCAGTACATATTCCTTCAGGTCATCGATCCCCCCCGGAAATGCCTGGTGTATCATGGGATCACTATCAGGATCAAGGATCGTGATATTCATGGTACAATCAATACTCAGCGGATCGCCCGGTTTATCATATTGGGTCTTAAACCGCGTACCTTCATTGTAAAGTTTAACGAGTGCAGCCTCATAGGCCTTAGCAAGGGACTCTTCCGAAACATGAAAAACAGGAATATTTTTCATAGTGATATTAAATAAAATTGTACTAACCTTGATACGGAATAAATATAATCATTTCAAATTTAAACCTCCTGCTGCAATGTTCAAGATTATTTCACCAGTCAAAATATTTTCATTGCCTTTTGTCTTTGCAACTTGATTATTCAAGTTGTCAATGATGAGGGTTTCATAATAACAGAGTTTCTTCTTATTTTTATACCAATACTAACATCAATTATTATGAAACCTAAATTCATTCATTTGACGCTTATGTTCTTTTTTATTTGCAGCCTGATTATCACCGGTTGCAAGCCATCAGCAGAAAAAGAAACAGCAAAAACAACTTATGACCAGCTCTGGCAGGACCCTTCACAACAAACAGATGACCGCATTGCTGACCTGTTATCAAGGATGACCCTGGAAGAAAAGATCTCCCAGACGGTATACAACAGTCCGGCAGTTGAAAGGTTAGGAATTACTCCTTATAACTGGTGGAGCGAATGTCTCCATGGAGTGGCACGTTCAGGAAGGGCAACGGTTTATCCCCAGGCAATCGGTCTGGCAGCAACTTTCGATAAGGACCTGATCTTCAGAATTGGCACCGCCATATCCGATGAAGGACGCGCCATGTTTCATGCAGCCACAGCCAAAGGTTTTTACAGGCAATATGGAGGTTTAACCTTCTGGACACCGAACATCAATATTTTCAGGGATCCCCGCTGGGGCCGGGGACAGGAAACTTACGGGGAGGATCCTTTCCTTACAGGCCAGATCGGGACAGCCCTGGTGAAAGGCATCCAGGGTGACAACCCAAAATATCTGAAAGCAGGAGCATGTGCCAAACATTACGCTGTACACAGCGGGCCCGAAGGATTACGACACGAATTCAATGCCATGGCCTCAAAAAAAGATCTCTACGAGACTTATTTGCCGGCTTTCAAAGCCCTTGTTGATGCAGGAGTAGAAGCCGTGATGTGTGCCTATAACCGGACCAACGATCAGGCCTGTTGCGGAAGCAACGTCCTGCTGCAGGACATCTTAAGAAATGATTGGAACTTCAGGGGTCATATCGTATCGGACTGCTGGGCATTACACGATCTCTATGAAGGTCACAAAGTTGCAGCAAACCGGGTCGAAGCTGCTGCACTTGCCCTGAAAAGCGGGGTAAATGTAAACTGCGGTGATACATACCCCTATCTGGCCGATGCCGTTACACAGGGACTGGTAAGCGAAAAGGAAATTGATGAATCATTAACGTGGCTTCTCAGGTCGAGATTTAAACTTGGACTTTTTGATCCGCCGGAGATGAATCCATACACTTCCATCTCCACCGACGTTATCAACTGCGAAAAGCACCGTCAACTCGCCAGGGAAGCTGCTCAAAAATCAGTGGTACTATTAAAAAATAAGAACAATGTGCTCCCGCTTAAGAAAGATATTGAATACATCTATGTGTTAGGACCCAATGCTACCAACCTGGATGTTCTCCTTGGTAATTATTATGGTCTGAGTGGTAATATGAGCACGATTCTTGAAGGTTTAACTGCAAAAGTAGAGCCCGGTTCTTTTATAGCATATCGCCAGGGTTGTCTGCTCGACAGGGACAATGTAAATCCGAATGACTGGACCACAAGCGGGGCAAAGGAAGCAGAAGTATCGATTGCTGTGATGGGAATTTCAGGATTACTTGAAGGTGAGGAAGGTGAATCAATCCTCTCCCCTACCAAAGGTGACCGTTTTGATATCCGCCTTCCTGAAGTACAGGTAAAACAACTGAAAAAACTGCGTGAGAACAATGATAAACCCATCATCTTAATTCTTACCGGAGGCAGTCCGATCGACATCAGTGAAGTGGAAGACCTTGTGGATGCCATCCTGTTTGTATGGTACCCGGGCGAAGAGGGTGGTAATGCCGTGGCAGATATCATCTTCGGAGATGTGGCACCTTCCGGCAGGCTTCCCATTACCTTTCCAAAATCGCTGGCCCAGCTACCTCCGTATGACGACTACAGTATGTCGGGAAGAACTTATCGTTATATGACAAAAGAGCCCAGGTATCCCTTTGGTTTTGGATTGAGTTTTACATCATTTGAATATCAGGATGCCAACATCGACAAGGAAGTAGTGAAACCGGGAGAAAACATGAATGTTGAAGTGACAGTAAAAAATACCGGGCAGATTGAGGCAGATGAAGTTGTGCAATTATATATCTCTGATCTTGAAGCTACAGTCAATGTACCGTTATATTCCCTGAAAGAATTTAAAAGGATCCATTTAAAACCCGGTGAAAGTTCCCAGGTTAAATTTACCATTACGCCTGACATGATGAAAATTGTCAATAATGATGGTGAGAGTATCCTTGAACCCGGCGAGTTTAAAATAACCATTGGCGGATCATCTCCCGGTAATCGCAGCCTGGAACTGGGTGCGGCAAAACCTGTTGAGCTGTTCTTTAAAGTGGAAGGATAATATATAAAAGAATTGCCGTCGGTTGTAACCGGCGGCAATCATATATTATTATCTAAAACTCGCATTAAATACCGGTAGCCAACGCAGTCCTCTTGGATTATCGGCAATATGGTTTAACAGTCCAATCTGGAATCCTTTTGCCTCATCGGCATGATTGACGATGCCGATCGCCACACCTTTCTGATATCCTCTAATATGATTGAAAGCACTGACTGAGATCCCTTTCATCTCAGCATCTTCACCTTTAACCATGAAATATGCAGGTGCCAGGCTAATACCTGTCACGTCAACACCACCAATGGCAAGTGCAAACTGAATTCCTTTGATTTCAGGTGCACCTACACCAACAATGGCAATAGACAGACCTTTAATTGTATTTCCGCAGCCCAGACCTAATCCGGCAACTGATAATCCTGTAAGATTTCCTCCTGCCCCGGCACCCAGACCTCCGATAGTGATGCCTTTAACATCTCCGCCTGCACCAACACCCATGCCACCGAACATAAATCCGGAAATATTTCCTCCTGCTCCGGCGCCCAGTCCGCCAATGGTAATACCTTTAACATCACCACCGGCACCAACTCCCATGCCCCCAAGGGTAATCCCCTTAATATCACCACCGGCTCCAGCCCCTAAAGCTCCAAAACTAATTCCATTCAGATCATTACCTGCACCAATGCCCAGTCCGCCAAAATTAATTCCACTTACATTATGACCGCTGCCTGCACCGATCATACCCAGGTTGATTCCGTTCAGATCCTCCTTCGCCGATACACCGGCAAGCCCTACTGAGATCCCGTTCCGGTACTCCGTTCCTCCAACCATCGGAATGCCAATACTTAAGCCATTAACAGAACCCGTATGACGATCATCGTCTTTTGCCTGCCACACTGAAATATCAATGCCATTTATCCGCTCAATATCCTTCTCAATTGCATTGATCCTGAGACCTGTGAACCTTAATGAATTTCCGAAACTGATCCCCCAGTGTTTTGAAGGGATACATAGCCCCTGACCGTTTGTATTGAAAAGTGAGAGGCTGATTAAAAAGAGAAACAGAAATGATTTCAGCAAATAATTTTGAAAATGTTTCATGATGATTTCATTTTTTAAATTTTCTATAAGACGCATGAAAGGTCAAAAAAGATACAATTTCAGACAAAAAAAATATAATTGCAATAATTGATCCAAATTGAATTTTTGTTAATAAAAAATTAAACCACAGAAAGCACAGAGATTTACACAGAGAAAACAGAGGTCGTTTCTCTGTTATCTCTGTTTTTCTTCCCTCTGCGTCCTCTGTGGTTAAATATTAATTACAATCATAAGCCCTGCTCTAAGTTCAAATTTAAATCACTACTTTTAGTGTAGTTAATTATTCTGCCATATGAATAATGTAAAAATTCGGATTTTATTTTATTTTATCTTTCTTCTTTCCCTGTTGATCTCCTGTCAGAAAGAAGAACCAGAAGACAACCGGACATTCCTTGAAAAGCTGTACGATCTGCCCGGAATCCAGATAACTGAGATCTCACCACCATTTGGGCACCAATATGCGTTCCAGCTTGATATAACCCAGCCTATTGATCATAATAATCCTGATGGCCCCACTTTTACACAGAGGGCTTATCTCCATCATGCCGATGAAGCACTACCCATGGTTTTCGGTCCGTCGGGGTATGCCGTTACCCCCACCTCGGGCCAGGAACTGGCCGGTATTCTGCATTGCAACATGCTCACCGTCACACACCGTTTCTTTGAAGGATCAAAACCCGATCCTTATGATTGGGAATACCTTACAATTGAGCAGGCGGCGGCCGACCATCATCATATTGTTGACCTTTTTAAGAAAATCTATAAAGGGCCATGGATCAGTTCAGGAGCCAGTAAAAGCGGACAGGCTGTATTGTTTCATAAAAGGTTCTGGCCGGAAGATGCAGATGCCACGGTAGCTTATGTTGCACCCATCGTATTCGGCACAGATGATCCCCGCTGTATCACTTTTCTGGATAATGTGGGCACGGCTGAATGCAGGCAAAAAATTGAGAGTTACCAGCGTTTATTATTGCAGGAAAGGGACAGCAT
>CAZRHW010000209.1:0-5457 GCA_964599785.1 uncultured Bacteroides sp.
GATGAGGGCGATCTTGTAATAGAGGAAGGAATCAGAAAGGTTCTCTATGTCCCGGATGCCAATTTCGGAGTTTATTATTTGAACTATCAGTATTTTGCGGGATTATCGGTAAATAACCTGTTTCAGTCTTACCTTAAACTGGGTAACAGGGCACTGGAGGATTTTAAACAAATAAGACATTATTACCTTATGGGAGGGTACCGGTTTTTCTTTGGCCAGGATCACGAACTGGAACCTTCTGTGTTGGTCAAGGCAACTGAGAGACTTACCTTCCAGGCAGACATCGGTATAAAATATTATTTCAGGCAGGATTACTGGGCGGGCCTGGTATTGAGGACAAATAGCACAGTTATCTCCCTTATTGGGGTGAGATTCAACCAGTTAAATGTCGGGTATGCTTTTGATTATAATTTGTCAAGTATCAGGAAATACAGCTGGGGATCTCATGAACTGGTGATCGCATTGAAGTTCGGCGATAGCGCCCGCAGGTACAGGTGGCTGCAAAGATATTAATCTATTACTCTGCTGACTTTTTCATGAAATATTTTCTTATTTCAATACCGAATCCAAAAAGCAACAGGACAAATAATACCAGTGATGAAGCGCCGGCAATTTTCTTCCCGGTATAGTAAGATCTGGGTTCAAATTTAAACTCCACAGTATGCTGGCCTGCCGGAAGCACCATTGCTCTTAAAACATAATCGGCCCTGAAATGTGGTTTGAGTTCATTATCAACATATGCCGACCATCCTTTATCATAAAAGATTTCTGAAAACAGGACGAGCTGATTCGTGGCAGATTGATATTTATACAGAAGCTGATCGGGGGAATAATTAATCAGACTGATCTGTGCAGTAGAATCGTATAAGGGAGTGAATCCTTCAAGATACTGATTATACCTGATATCAATAATTGCTTCATTAGCAGGATCGAAATCTGAAAGAGCCTGGATCTCTTCATCCGCATTGTTCACAATTCTGTAAGATCTTACAAACCATGCATTACCCAGGGCGTAAGGATTCAACTGCACCTGGGGAGAACCCTGATCCGAAGGAAGGATGAAATATTTCGTATTCAGCATGTTCAATACTGCCATATTGCTTTTCGTCAGATGATAATCGATTAATTCCTGGTATCGTTTCATTTTAGCACCATGGTAACCACCTAAAGATTTGTGAAAATAGGAAGCGCGCGTACTTCTGAAAGGATCGGGACTGGCTGTCAGGTCAAATACACGATAATCGGGACTTGTATCACGATTGATTATCAGATCTGCTTCCAGGGGTTGAAAAGGAACCTGGGCTTGACGCCTGGGAACAAAATCATCATTATTCAGTAATCTTTTATCAACACTCCACATATCGATAAGAATCAGTAAAGCAAGTGCTGAGAAGAATACTTCCTTTTTTATTTTACCCAGATAACATATATATAACAATGAGGCAGATAAAAGAATGAATATCAGGGATCTGACAGCGTCTGTCTGAAGCATTCTCCTCCGGTCTATAACCAGGGCATCAATAAAAGCAGATGATCCCTGGGTAAGGTAAGGATCATCACCCGGGCCGGTATAAGAAAACATACCCGGCAGCAGGATAAAAATCAAAGCTAATCCCCCGAGGGAAATAAGGCCGTATTTTATTCCTTTCAGAAAATCTTCTTTTTTAATATTTCCTTTAAAAAAATCCTGTAAGGCCAGGAAGGCCAGGAGGGGAATAGAAAATTCTGCAATGACAAGGATCATGGTGAGTGTACGAAACTTGTTATAACCTGGAAAATAGTCAAGGAACAGGTCTGTTAAGAGCATGAAATTTTTCCCCCATGCCAGAATAATTGAAATAATCGTTATGGTAATCAGCCACCATCTTAACTTTCCCCGGTAAGTAAACAATCCGAAGACAAAGAAAAAAAGAACAACTGCGCCAACATAGACCGGGCCACTGGTAAAAGGTTGTGTTCCCCAATAAAGTGGAAGTCCTTTAATGATTTGTTTGGCATAGGCGGGGCCCCTTGCATCACGGAATAATTTATATGTTTCTGATTTTTCATTTAATGAACCAACTGATGAACCACCTTTAAATCCCGGGATCAGCAGTGTTAAAGTTTCATCAATACCATAGCTCCACTGGCTTGCATAACTTTTATCAAGACCTGAGGTCTGATCCTCATCACCTGTGAGTTCAGATTTCCCTCTGATAGAATATTTTCCGTACTCGTATGTGGTCCATAATATTGTCAGGTTGGTTCCTACAGCGAGCAAAACAGCTAGAATAAGAACAGATCCTGCAATAAAGAATGATTTCATTTTATTTTCTCTGATAGCGCTGATCAATTCATAAATGCCATATATCAGAATAATCAAAAAGGTATAGTAGGTAATTTGTAAATGATTGTTGATTAGTTGGAGAGTCAGAAATAATCCTGTTATAATGGAACCCAATAATATTTTTTTTCGAAAAGCTAGGTAAACGCCAGCAATAATCGGAGGCATATAACCAATGGCAATGGCTTTTGAAGTATGGCCGGCCTCAATGATCATGAAAAAATAACTTGAAAAGGCAAATGCCAGTGCCCCTATCATACTTAACCATGGATTCACCCCGAAAATAATGAGTGCTATGTAAAAACCAATAAGATAGAGAAATAAAAAGCTTAAGGGTCTCTTACCTCCGAAAAGGTTGAAAATCCGGTTAATTTCCCTGAAGATCTTTGGCGGTTGAGGTGCACCGATCAGGAACGTAGGCATGCCCCCGAACATTGAATTGGTCCATAATACAGGCTTACCCGTCTTTTCTTCATAATCCTTCTTTTCCTTCGACATCCCTTCATGTTGCCTGATATCACTTTGTACCAGTTGTTTCCCTTCCAGCATTGGATTGAAATATATCAGTGATATGAGCAGAAAGCCTATAATGGCTGTTATATGTGGTACGAAATCATGAAAAAGCTTTTTTTTCATATCGAAACTGTTTATAGCTTGTAAAGTAAATCCTTATTTACAGAATCGCAAAATGTTGATATATTTTTAATGCTTGCTTGCCATGGAGAAATCTAAATTGTTTACAATATAAATAATAAAGAATTATCATTAAATAATATATTTACAGAATATTGGTTTATTTTAGTTATAGCCTGTTGTACGATCGGACAGGAAGTATTCATCCCCGGTTGTTTTTAAAACTAAACGGTTAAAAGGTTTATAAATAATACTTTATTTTTCACTCAGCCGGTTTATTATCCCAAAACAGGTTCAAGTATCATGATAATGATTATCTGAATTATACAATCCTGAGTTTTTTTCATCTTTATCTAAGAATGAATAATCTTATTTATCAAATTATCAGCATTTTAAAAAAGAAAAGGATCAAACAGGTCGGTTCTCTTTATCTTTCCATGTTTATCTCCCTTCTTATTGGCATAGGTGTCAGTGTAATCAACACACGATTTCTGGGGAAGGAGGCATATGGAGATCTTAAATTTCTTCAGAACATATTTTCTTTTGCAATATATTTTGTTACCCTGGGTCTTTTTTATTCAGGAGGCAGGTTAATAGCCCAAAAAAAATATTCGGGCATTAAAAGGCAATTATTCGGCAACCAGATTATCCTGTCCGTTTTAATGTCGGCAGCTTTATTTGTTTTCTTTTTCATATTTTCATATCCCCAGGAAAAAATCTTTAATAATAACCTGGGATACATCATCCGGTTATTCTCTCCCCTACTTCTGATCTTCCCATTTCAATTATGTTTTGAAAATATCCTGCAAGGAGATAATAGGATTTATGATCTGTCTGTATTCAGGCTCGGCCCAAAATTGTCCTACCTGATAGCTGTTCTAATATTTACCTGCTTTTATACCTTAACACTTACCTCAGCTTTAGCATTTTATTTTATCACTATTATTTTATTTATCGTTCTGGCAGGATTTCGTTTAAAACCGGTATTTAATAAAATACGGAAGGTATTACGGATAGTCTGGGATGAAAACAAAACCTATGGATTTCCTGTTTATGTTGGTTCAATCGCAGGACTTGCAAGCACACAAATTGCCGGGTTGACGATCAGTTATTATGTTGATAATATCAATGTCGGATTTTTTTACCTGGCCATTACAGCAACGATGCCTTTAGCCATGATCCCGAATACTGCAGGGATAACATTTTTCAAAGATTTCGCCAACATGGATAAAATTCCGTGGAAAATAATTATTTCTACATTTGTAGTAGCGTTATTCGCATTAACGGTTTTTATCCTTGTTATTAAACCACTTGTAATTTTACTATATACTGAAGAGTACATCGCAGTCGTACCCATGGCATATATGGTATCAATAGGATCCACATTTCATGGTCTCGGCGATTTTTTTAACCGGTTTTTAAGTGCACAGGGAAAAGGAAAACAATTGCGAAATTCTAATTTTATTTTGGGAGCATGTAATATTATTGGTTATACCGGGCTTGTATATATCTTAGGTGTCAGGGGAGCTACCATAACAAAATTGATAGCCGGTATAGTCTACCTGGGATTGATGATTTTTCTTTACCGACGATATCTTAAAAACATAAAAGTTACAAGAGGAAAAACAACGAACAGGTAATCCTTAAAAATATCCATAAAAATGGAAACAAACATAAAAGATAATCCTATTAATGGAGCTAAAGTTCTTATCACAGGTGGAACCGGATCATTTGGCAACCAGGTTGTTGAGACCCTTATTAATCAGTACAAACCGGGTAGGGTTATCATATTCAGCAGGGATGAGAAGAAACAATTTGATATGCGTAACAGGTTTTCCAACCATCCGGCTTTGCAATTTATTATCGGTGACGTGAGGAACAGGGATGTAGTATTTAGTATCATGAAAAATGTGGATTATGTTTTTCATGCTGCAGCTCTGAAACAGGTACCCTCCTGCGAATTCTTCCCATATGAAGCAGTCCAGACGAATATTATGGGAGCAAATAATGTTCTGGATGCAGCCGGGGCCTGTGAAGTCAGAAAAGTTGTTGTACTTAGTACAGATAAAGCTGTTTATCCCATCAATGCAATGGGTATAACAAAAGCAGCAATGGAAAAACTGATGCTTGCCAAAGCAAGAATAAACAACTCAAAGACTATCTTTTGTGGTGTAAGATATGGGAATGTCATGTATTCAAGAGGTTCGGTCATTCCTTTGTTTATTGAGCAAATACAAAAAGGGATTCCGTTGACCGTAACAAATCCCAATATGACAAGATATCTGATACCTTTGCCTGAGGCAATTGACCTGGTAATGTTTGCCCTGAAAAAAGGTGAGAATGGAGATATTTTAGTGAGAAAATCCCCTGCCGCTACGATTAAAGTTATTGCTGAAGCCACTTTGGCGATTTTTAAATCAAACCTGGGAATAAAAATAATTGGGATCAGGGAAGGTGAGAAAATGCATGAAACACTGGTAACCAAGGAAGAATTGCTTAAA
>CAZRHW010000210.1:0-5451 GCA_964599785.1 uncultured Bacteroides sp.
GTGCCGTCTGGGTTGGGACCAATATTAAGCAGGAGATTACCATTTTTGCTTACACGGTCAATCAGGTTATCTACCAGGGTGTTGACAGATTTATACTGAGGATTGGTTATGTAACTCCATGATTTTAAATCAACTGAAGTATCAGTAATCCAGGGTACACTGCTGAGTGTGTCCAGCTTGCCTCTTTCAAGGTCAAGTACAGCAACACCCGCTGGAAGATTATCTCCCTTATAGGTTACGACCACTTCCTTATCCTGTGTCAAGGCCTGATTATAGTAATATGCCAGAAGTTCTTTTTTATATGGCTCAAATTCAGGTTCTCCCCATCCGAAGTCAAACCATAAATAATCGGGTTGGTATTTATCGATCACCTCCTTTACTTTTGCCAGCCACATGTCGAGAAATTCTTTCGGGGCTGGCTCTCCTGGTTCATGAAGCGGGGGGTAAATATTATTAACTCCACAGTAGGCTGAATCTTTTGTGTCAGTCTTATCCAGCTTATAGGATGGTTCATAGTACTTCCAATGAAAAGCATGATGAAATGAAGTAACGAATTTCATGTCTCTGGCTCTTATTGCTTTAGCCAGCTCCCCAACAACATCCCGGCCCGGTCCCATATCCCTGGCATCCCACCGGGTCAGATCACTGTCCCACATAGCAAAACCATCATGATGCTCCGCAACCGGACCGGCAAATTGAGCACCTGACCTTTTAAAAATATCAGCCCATTCATCCGCATTAAAATTTTCAGCTTTGAAAAGAGGGATAAAATCTTTATATCCGAATGTTGATGGATCCCCCCAGGTCTTTTTATGGTATTCATAGAATTCTTTTCCCCTTCCTTCGTCATCTTTCATATACATCAGACGGGGATACCATTCATTTTCATAAGAAGGGACAGAATAAGCTCCCCAGTGAGTATAAATACCAAACTTGGCATCAAGGAACCATTCCGGAACTTTATATTGTTTCAATGATTCCCAGTTGGCTTCGAATCTGAAGGATTCTTCAATAGATTTTTGCCGGGTAGTCTGTTTGCAGGACCAAACTGTGGTAATGGTAAATAATAAAACGATAATAAAAATTTTTTTCATAATAATTAATTTAAAACACTCAGGGTATGACTCTCAGTTATGCCCTGAGTGTTATCCTGATTATCTGAATAATTATGACTATCAGTCATGCCCTGAGTGTTATCTGTATTATCTGAATAATTGTGGATGTTGATCGTCCCATTCTGTTGCATCCTGGTATGCTTTTGCAACAGCCAGGATAGTAGCCTCATCAAACAGGTTACCGAGCAGGCTGATGCTTGTAGGATGCTCATTTTCATCAAATCCATTCGGCATGACCAGGCAGGGCTGGCCGGTAAGATTTGTCATGAGAAGCTGGCTGCCTCCAAATGAAGGGCTGATGATTACATCATAATTACTGAAAACTTTATGTAAATCCTGAATGAGGATGGTTCTCAAACGATTCGCGTTGATATATTCGACTGCCGGGATAAATCTACCTTGCCGGAAAAAATTAGGCCATGCATTTTTTGTCTGAAGGACCATCAGGCTGTCTCTGTTGCTCCTTGTTAATTCATCAAATGCAGCGGAAGCCTCTGCTGTTAATATGATACTCATGGCCTGTACAGGAATTGAATCGGGAAGCTTAACAGATAAAAGTTTGGCTCCCAATGACCTGAAAATCTCCAGGGAAATACTATCATTTGAGCGGTTTGGATAGTCCTGTTGAAACAGATCCTGCAGGTATCCTATTTTCATTTTACTGAAATTTATTTCAGGAGAATAATTAAAAGCTGCAGCGATGGTAGACGGGTCCTTTTCATCGATACCATGGATAGAATTAAATACAAGAGCGCAATCTTCTGCAGTCCTGCAGATAGGGCCAATTTTATCCATCGTCCAGCACAGAGCCATGGCACCATAACGGCTAACCCTTCCGAAAGTGGGTCTCAGTCCTGTTGTTCCACACCTGTTTGAGGGAGATACGATGGATCCCCATGTCTCGGTTCCGATCGCGAATGGTATCAATCCTGCAGCGGTTGCAGATGCTGAGCCGGCGGACGAACCGCTTGATCCCTGGTTTAAATCCCATGGATTCTTTGTCTGACCACCATACCAGACATCATCCATGGCCAGGGCTCCAAGGGTAAGTTTGACAACGAGCACAGCTCCTGCTTCTTCAAGCTTTCTGACTACTGTGGCCGTTTCGTTTATCACCTGGTCCTTATATGGCATAGCACCCCACGTTGTGGGATATCCCTGTACACTGAGCAAGTCTTTAATTCCAAACGGGATACCATGGAGGGGGCTTCGGTATATTCCCTGTGATAGCTCTGCATCAGCCCTCCTGGCCTGTTTGAGCGCGAGGTCTTCTGTTAAAGTAATAACACATTGCAGCGTATCTCCAAACTTCTTTAAACGTTCAAGATAAAACCGGGTTAGCTGGAGAGAAGAAATTTTCTTTTGCCTGATCAGGACAGATAGTTCAGCTACAGTATAAAAAGCAAGTTCATCGCTATTTTCAGGAAGTTCAACCTTTTCCGGAAAATCCCAGTGAATAATCTCCTGCTTCTGTGCCGGAATAAAACCTGAGGGGAGCGGATTAAACAGAAGGGCGGGAGGGATGTCATTACCTAAAGGATAACTGTGTATCCTGTCATAGTCCTTTTTTGCATCCTGCAATCCGTCCAGCATCGAGTCTTTTTCTGCCTGCGTGAATGCCAGTCCGATAAGTTTTTCTGCTGAGGAAATATCCTTTGAAGAGATCTTCATGGATTTTTCCTTATTATTACATGAAAGAATTGATAATGAAAATGTTAGAATAAATAATAAAATCCTGGCTTGCATGGTAAATATGATTGATGGTGAATAAATTCCTATCTTACTCACCGGGTGACTGGCAGTCACCCTGAGTGAAAACAATCACCCGGTGGGTGAAAAACATATTTAATTATCCAGGGGCCTATAGTTCCAGCCGGCTGTTTCGTACCGTTTCACCTGGCTTTCAAGCCTTGTCCTGAAATCTTCCCGGTTACGCAATTCTTCAGGCGACCAGGCTACTTCGGATATTGCACTCAACCTTGGCAGCAGCATATACTCAAGATATTCATTGTCAGCAATATATTCGGTCCAGACATTAGCCTGGGTACCAAGTATATGTTTTGCCTCTTCTTCTGATAATTCGAAGGGTGTTGGTTCATATGCATATACTGTATCAATGGGTAAAAAGCCGCCGATAGCCAGTGGTTCCTGTTCAGTGTTTTGTGACTGGTAATAATCAAAATAACAGTAGGAGGTTGGTGACATAATAACATCATGCCCATGTCTGGCAGCTTCAATCCCTCCACTGGTACCTCTCCATGACATAACTGTGGCATTCGGTGCGAGTCCTCCTTCCAGAATCTCATCCCAGCCAATGAGCTTTTTACCTTTGCTGTTAATAAACTCTTCAATCCTGTGGATGAAGTAGCTCTGTAATTCGTCTTCATTCTCCAACCCGAGATCTTTTATCTGCTGTTGTATCCTTTTACTGGCTTTCCATTGGTCTTTTCTTGCCTCATCTCCCCCGATGTGGATGTATTCAGACGGGAAGAGCTCAATGACTTCCGACAATACATCCTCGAGGAATTGAAAGGTTTTATCCTCTGCATTAAATATATATGGTGATATACCCCATGTTGTTTTTACTTTGACTTTTTCCCCGGTACACCCGAGCTCGGGATATGCAGCGATGGCTGCCTGGGCATGTCCGGGCATTTCAATTTCCGGAATAATTGTGATATACCGGTCGGCAGCATATTGGATAATATCCCTGATTTCATCCTGTGTGTAGAAACCTCCATGCCTGATTCCGTCATACTGAACAGGCCTCTGCCTGGGGCGACCGATAACTGTTTCATCCCTCCAGGCTCCGACCTCAGTTAATAAGGGATATTTTTTGATTTCTATTCTCCAACCCTGATCTTCAGTGAGATGCCAATGGAAGATATTCATTTTATGACGGGCAATAATATCAATATATTTTTTTACAAAATCGACTGTGAAAAAATGCCGGCAGACATCCAGATGTGCACCCCGCCATTTGTACCTTGGTTGATCGGAAATCTCAAGTGAGGGAATGACCAGGGTACTGTCATCCTGGTTAACAGGGAACAATTGCCAGAGTGTGATGACGCCGTAAAATAGGCCATTTGGCTCACCAGCTGATATTTGCACACCCTTTTTGCTGCTTTTCAGTATATAGCCTTCTTGTCCGAGATCCGGGAAATCACCTGTCTGAAGAATAATGCAATTTCCCCCGGCATTATCCAGGTCAACCGTGCTGAGATTAAAACCAGCGTATTCAAAAACCAGTTGATTCAGGTACTCACCGATTTTCCGGATCTCTGAATTTCCTGCGGGACAGGCAATCTTTGTCTGAGCCGAAATGTTAAACTGACCTTTATTTACCTGCATTGTAACAGGTAAAGGTATAATGGCCGGAGGCTCTGTTGAAGTTTTATTTTCCTGACCACAACTGTTACATGACAGGATCAGGATACATATAAGAATAATTTTGATAACTGGTTTAGAACAGGATGTTTTCATAATGGAGAATTTTGAAATTAATTTATTATTCATTTCATCTAATGTAATTAAAAAATAATATATTTATTCATTCGCAGTTAATAAAATCAATCGATTATGCCAAAAGAGAATCAAAACATTCGTAAAGCAACAGGTGATACTAAAACTCCTGGAACACGTAAAGCAACGAGAACCCGCAGGACCCGAACCACCCGTAAAACTGGCACAGGAACCAGAATAAAAAGTACTGTTGTTAAACCGGTTCAAAAACCTGAAAGACAGGGAGGAACAACAACTGCCGGTGCAGGTTCAGCCAGGGAACCTGTTACTGCTCGAAAAAGAACAGGAACAGCAGCAAAAGCTGGCGGTGTGGGTGCAAAAACCAG
The DNA here is from genome assembly GCA_964599785.1 of uncultured Bacteroides sp. Classification (GTDB taxonomy): domain Bacteria; phylum Bacteroidota; class Bacteroidia; order Bacteroidales; family SM23-62; genus LJUQ01. The sequence continues at coordinate 4,967 of CAZRHW010000210.1, forward strand.
ACAGCAGGCTAAAAGGAAAAGGACTACTGCAACAGCCGGTAGAAAGCGGGTTACTGCCAGGAAACCTGCTGCAAGGAGCAAAACAATCAGGGCAAAGACCCAAATAGGTCCCGAAATACCTGTTGATGTTAAGTCCAAAGCGATCGCATCGACGGAAACGATAAAAATTAGTCCGGAAAAAACTGTCATCCTGAAGAAAAAGCCAGAAATAAATTTAGCATTAAAGCAGCAGGAAAAGATTAAAAAAGATTTAAAGAAAGGGAAAAAAGCTCTGAAGGAAGCAAAGAAAAAGAAAGAGAAAATATATAAGGATCTTAAAAAAGCAAAGGCTAAAAAAGCAGGTAAAAAAAAGATCAGGAAGCTGAAAGCTCTCTCAGCTAAAGCAGCCAGGAAAGTAAGAAACAGTAAAAAGACTTTAAAAAATCTGAAAAAGAAAAGCTAGGACTGAAGAATAAAATAATGAAAGACCTGTTGTAAGATTGATT
>CAZRHW010000211.1:0-5449 GCA_964599785.1 uncultured Bacteroides sp.
AATCTCACCCCGATAAGCCTGATCAGCATCCGTCGCTGATAAAGCCTGTTAAACAGCTCCTTTGCCGTTTCGATCAGGATATGATCGAAAGATGTATAGGGAATATGTTTTTGCAGGGTGTGTGTATCATAGTTTGAATAGCGGATCTTGATAGTCACACATGAAGTCAGCCTTTCCTTGCTCCTGAGCTCATAGGCCAGCTTTTCAACCATGGTGACAAGTAATTCCCTGAGATAAACAATATCGATGGTGTCTTTCTGAAAAGTCCTTTCCGTACTGAGTGATTTCTGTTCATCATAAGGCTTCACAGGGGTTGAATCGATCCCGTTGGCCTTTTTCCACACAACAATGCCATTTTTCCCCAGGACTTTTTCCATCATCTCAACGGGGATCAGCCGGAGGGTTTGAATGTTCTGTATTCCCATGGAACGGAGAAGATGATATGTTTTTTCACCGATCATGGGGATCTTCCTGATCGATAGAGGGGAAAGAAAGGGGATAACCTGCTGACGTGACACTTCAAGCTCCCCGTTGGGTTTTGCTTCACCGGTAGCGATCTTTGAGACAGTTTTGTTCACCGACAGACCGAGTGAAACCGGCAGCCCTGTTTCCCGGATGATCCTGCCTCTTAACTCATGCGACCAGTTAAGACAGCCAAAAAACCTGTCCATCCCTGTAATATCGATGTAATGCTCATCAACAGAAGCTTTCTCATAAACAGGTGCTTCTTCGGCAATGATATCCGTTACAGTTTTTGAATATCTGCTGTAAAGCTCCATATCACCACGGATAATGATCGCATCGTTACAAAGATTCCTTGCCAGCTTCATCGGCATGGCCGAATGAACACCATACCGGCGGGCCTCATAGCTGCAACTGGCTACCACACCCCTGTCGGAAAGCCCTCCTATGATGACCGGCTTTCTGTTCAGGCTGCTGTTCTTTAACCGCTCCACCGACACAAAAAAAGTGTCAAGATCCAGATGTACAATATTTCTTTCGCCGCTGTCCATAAAATTTTCCGGAAATTTTTTGTTTTTCAGTAAATTGTATTATATTTGATTAGTTTTTAATCATAAAATGTGATTAAAATATAATCAATCTGTAATAAAAAAACAAGAATTTCGGTACTTTTATTTAGAAGTTGATGTAAGAAAAAACGAAAAACTGAAAAGGGATACAAGTCATCCCGAGGGACCTCCCCGTCACGGTACAAAACCCTTCGGTGAAACAAGTCATCCCGAGGGACCTCCCCGTCACGGTACAAAACCCTTCGGTGAAACAAGTCATCCCGAGGGAGCGCAGCGACCGTGGGATCTCCCAGGATCAAAGATTATCTTAGATATGAAAAACTACCGATATACTGTTTACATCCTGACCAACAAACATAAAAACGTCTTATATACAGGCGTGACAAGTAATATTAAACAACGCCTCTTTGAACATGAAAACGGAATCAGAGGCTGGTTTACGAAAAAGTATAATTGCCACTTTCTGGTTTATTATGAATATTTTAAATACATAATAGCTGCAATTGATAGGGAAAAAAAGATTAAAAATTGGAGTAGAGAAAAAAAAGAAAGTCTGATAAATCAGTTTAATCCGGAATGGAAATTTTTAAATGAGAAGATTGAGGGATTGTGATATGTGGTATATATAATAGTATCAGGCAGGAATCGTGGAGATTCCTCCTCGCTTCGCTCGTCGGAATGACTTGGACGGATAAATATATCAACGTTGGTTGGAAGGATTCAACGAGATTCCTCCTCGCTTCGCTCGTCGGAATGACTCGTATCTTATTATGATAATCGTTAATCTTAAGATATATGTATTTATCAAATAATATAAAGTTTCTCCGTAAACGCCGCAACCGTACACAGGACGACGTGGCGTATGCATTGAAAATGAAGCGTTCCACACTCAGCGGTTATGAGAATGGCGTTGCGGAACCAGGAATCAATGCACTGTCCTTAATTTCCAAATATTTTGGTATTGCCGTTGATACACTGATCAAGATCGATTTGTCAAAGTTATCTGAAAGCCAGCTATATGAGCTGGAACATGGTAAGGATGTCTATCTGACAGGAGGGAAACTGAGGGTGCTGGCCACGACAGTTAACCAGGAGAATGATGAAAATATAGAACTTGTTCCTGAAAAAGCCAGGGCAGGATATTCCAGCGGTTTTGCCGATCCTGAATACATCAGTCAGTTACCGGTTTTTCAATTACCTTTTCTTTCCAGAAATAAAAAGTACAGGACTTTTCAGCTTGCGGGTGATTCCATGCTGCCTATCCCTGATAAATCCTGGGTGACCGGCGAATACCTTCAGGACTGGAATATGATCAGAAGTGGCGAAGCATATGTTATTCTGACCATTGATGAGGGTATTGTATTCAAAATCGTCGAAAACATGCTGCAGGAAGAGAACAGGCTGATCCTCTATTCACTCAATCCGGTTTACGAACCATTTGAGATCCATGTAAATGAAATCAGGGAGATATGGAAATTCGTCAATTATATCAGTTCAGAGATCCCTGAACCTGTGCTTACTGCTGACCAACTGGCTAAAACGGTCGCCAACCTCAAACATGATATGAATGTGATTAAAACAAGGATATTAAGGAACGATGAATTTGAAAATGGGCGGGCTTAAAATATGGTTCATTGTCCGGTGAAACTATAAATTCATGAATTGAATAATATACTCCTCCTCCCCGACAAACATTAAAAGACCCGGCACCTTGCAGGACCGGGTCTCTCAGTTTAAAAGCAGTAACATTATTATTCCAGTTTTTCAAGTTCTTTCCACACCAGGGCGCTGGCTCCGAGGATGGCAGCCGAACCGACCTTCAGTTCTGAGGGAAGGATTCTGACCTTATTCCGGAAGATCGGCAGGACATGACGTTCCATACTTTCTTTTGTCGGTTTGAAAATCAGGTCACCAGCTGCCGTGGGTCCTCCGAACAGGAAAATTGCTTCAGGGCTGAGATGGTTAACGGTATTTGCAAGTCCCCTGCCCAGGATCTCCCCGGTAATTTCAAATGCCTCCCTGGCAATCTTATCCCCTTTCACCGCTGCATGATAAACGTCTTCCGCAGTCATGGTATTAAAAGGGATCCCCGTGAGTTCACTGTTTAAATCATTGTATTTTGTCATGAGTTCAAACACCGTACGTACGATGCCGGGTGCAGAACAATATGCTTCAAGATGGCCCCGTCCGCCGCAGCCACAAAGTCGTCCGTCAGGCACCACTATCATGTGACCACATTCGCCGGCGAAACCATCATGACCATAAACCAGGTCTCCGTTCACAATAAGTCCACTCCCTACGCCCGTACCCAGTGTGAACATCGCGAAATTCTTCATTCCCTTTCCACCGCCATAGATCATTTCGCCCAGCGCGGCAGCGTTTGCATCATTGGTCAGTTTGACAATTTCGATTTCAGGAAGCTTTGACCTGATCATGTCCGCAAATTGAACAACACCGACAAAAGGAAGGTTCGGGGCAAGCTCGATGGTTCCTTTGTAATAGTTCCCATTCGGTGCGCCAATCCCAACACCGGCTACTTCAATGTCCGGTATACTTTGTTTAACAGTATTTATTGCGGATTTGATTTCCGCTGAAAGGGTATTTGTGTAATTCCTGAGTATCTCTTCCGATTTTGCCTGGCTGGCATCAGGATTTTCCTTTTTCTGTGGAGTCGGCAACGGGGGCTTTTTCTCAAATAAAACATTGCCCTTCTCATCCACAATTCCAATGGCAGTTTTTGAGCCGCCGATGTCAATTCCTACAGCTATTTTGCTCATTTCTTATGTATCAGTATTTCGTTTGTAAATAGAGGATTACCGGAGCTGACTGCCTTTAAGTGCAAAGAATAAAATATAGATATAGCATACAGCGGGGACAATAAATGCCCAGGTGTATCCGGTTGTATCGGCAATTTTCCCCATGATGAGAGGTATAACAGCCCCACCCAGGATCAGTGTGTTAATAATACCTGATGCCTTGCTTAACTCGCCTTTTTGCAGGTCTTTGACGCCAAGGGAAAAGATATTCGGGAACATGACGGAGTTGAAGAAACCGATAGAGACTACAGTCCAGAGTGCAACCTGCCCGGTTGTAAAAGCTGTAACAAGTGCCAGCATTGCAGCCACCGTAGCAAATACTGCCAGGACTCGTGTATCACGGCCTGCACCGATCTGCATAATAATTACATTGATCAGGGAAATGATCAGGAAAAACAAACCGTATTTCCAGTTCCATTCTGTTACAAATGCCCCTGCAAATAGTGCCAGCACCAGGATTCCCACAACAAATATATATTTCCTTGTTGCCGACTTGATATCTGAAAGCATGACGGCACCGAAGAATCGTCCGATCATGGCACCTCCCCAGTAAATGGAGGCAAAACGTGAAGCCGCTTCAGCGGTAAGTCCGCCGTTTTCAGGGGTTCTCAGGTAATTGACGATGAGACCTGCAGTACCGACCTCGGCGCCCACATATACGAAAATACCCAGTGCACCCAACAGAACATGCGGGTACTTCCAGACGCTTTTGCGAATTTCACCACTACTGGCCTCGGTTTCGATATTGGGAAGCTTCATAGTCAGAATTACCAGCGCAATAAGCAGTACCAGTACACCCATTATAATAAAGGGCATCTGAACAGTTTTTGCAGCAGTTATGGTATCCAGCATCTCTCCGGCACCTTTGAAAACGGCAACCGATATTACCCAGGGAGCTACCATGGTAGCTACCGAATTCAAGGCCTGCACCATATTCAGCCGTCCTGAAGCAGTTTCAGCAGGTCCCAGGGCTGTTGCATAAGGATTGGCTGCAACCTGCAGCAGAACAACACCGGAAGCAAGTACGAAGGTTGCTGTCAGGAACAATGGATAGGACGGAATGGAAGCCGCAGGGTAAAACAGGAAACTGCCTGCAGCCATTAAAATCAATCCGGCAATCAATGAGGTTTTATAACCGATTCTCTTGATAATATACCCGCTTGCAATGGAGAGCAGGGGGTAGGCGATGAAAAAAGCAGAAGTAATCAACTGTGCTTCAAATTCACTCAGCGTAAAAACTTCCTTTACCTTGGCACTCAGGGTAATGATAAACGTAGTCGCAAAGCCGAATATGAAAAAGATCGATCCGATCACGGACAGGCCAAGACTGTTTGTAGATTTTTTTTGTTCCATTTTTATTCTTTTTGGTGAATGATTTAGGTAATTATTCCGTGCTAAATGTACTTATAGTTAAAGTGAACAAATATAATAAATTAGAGAAATAATTTGAACTTTATTAAGACGCACCAAATTTTTTTATTAGAAATTTCTAAATTAGCTTTGTTAAGCCCTGGTATCTGTTAATTATTATTCACCCTGCATATAAAATCTATTTTATGAAAACTAAAATTATCCACATGTATTCAGTTATGGCAATCCTGT
>CAZRHW010000212.1:0-5448 GCA_964599785.1 uncultured Bacteroides sp.
GCAGGGATTTAGGAGAGGGGTAAAATGAATTAAAAGTGTGTTTCAGTTACTATGGTTCAATAAAAGAATAGAAAAGCCTGCTGAGACCATGAAATATGGATGTGTTCTTCATTGATTTATTAAATCATCCAGCTTTACCTGCTCATCTGTAAGATCCTTCAGGGTTATCGTCTTGAAATAATCAATAATCTGATTGTTCAGTTTACCCCAGAATCCTTTTACAGCACATCTGGCTTCACGATCGCAGTTTATATTCAAAGAAAGACAATCAATAATACATATACCGGATTCAAATGCATTATGAATATCATACATGGTTATTTCAGAAGGAGGACGGGTAAGAACATAACCGCTTTTTTTCCCTTTTAAATTGGTAATTAACCCGGATGCTTTCAATGCATGTATAATATGATCAAGATACTTTACTGAAATATCCTGGTTTTCAGCAATTTGTTTCTGGAATATCCCCTTCCCGGATTCATTTAAGGCAATTTCCGTCATTGCTCTTATACCGTATCTTGTCCTGGTTGAAAATTTCAATTTATTTAGAATTAATTCACTGTTCGATTATCCGTTATCCTCAGGGTTAATTGTATAAAGCACTCCGGAATAAATATCTTCTATGAGTCTATAAAATTAAAAGAAAAACTGATAGTAACTTCATCCTTAACCCTGACCAAACCCATAAATTTTACAGGTGGTTTTATTTTGTAGTCGGTTAAATGAATGGTCGTCTGGCCGGATATTTGTAATCGGGAATCCTTAAAATCATCAACAGTACATAAAATTGACTGAATATTTGTAACATCAGCAATTGTGAGTGAAATATCAAGATTAACGGCAGGTTTATTAGGAATCTTCCTGAGCTGGGAAGGATCAATTCCGATCCTTATATAGGGATGCTCATTAGATTTCAACAGTAACTGTAAATCGTCATACATCAAATATTGACTACAATTAAATTCCTTTACCGGAATATATACCTCAAGAACCTGGTCACGGGAAGATTCAGAATTCAGTACAAATTGGTATATATTCTGAGTACCCTCATTCCCGTCATATTCGCATTCAAAACAATTAATGTTGGTTTCTCCTATAATGGCAATATAGTCTTTGGGATGCTCATCAGTTATTGGTACTGCAGCCCAATATTGTGAAAAAATATTACTGCAAAAAAACAGGAAATAACAGAAACTTAATATTGTTTTCAGAGTTATGGATACCATAGTATGTAAATGTTAAACCTGTTCCGTCTTAGAATGAAAAAACTGTATCAGGGTTCAAAATGAAACCGTTCTCTGCCATATTTCCCCCCGCATCAGAAAGAAATAGCAGCTTCCACCATAATGCCACTGAAACCAGCTTCAGCACTCTTGTATAATTTGAAATCCTTGTAATTCTGGTTTACATATTCAACCTTGGCCATAATATTTTTTGTAAGAAACCAGCCTGCACCTGCCTGGATCCTGTTGACCGACTCATCATCCTGATTGGAAACAAGGTTATAGCGGGCACCTCCATAAAATTGTTCCTCTTTTCCAAACCGGTATAAGCCCTCAACAGCCAACTGCTGAAATGTGAACTCAGCCCCCCCAAAAGCTGATGTCCCTGTTGTATATTCAAAGGTTCCGAATAGTTCAAAACCTTTGAACTTTCCAAATAAGTTGGCCATTAAGGCATTGTTTTTATCCGTAAATCCAGGTCCCCAGCGACCTGTTGTATGACCTGAAGCAGGATCCACATCCGAAGCATCATTTGTCTGCGGTTTCATTACCAGATAGTAGCGGGACCCTGTACGGTCACCATTATAAAGTGAACCAAAATGATGGTTAAAACAATGAAAACCTGATACTGTACCCCGAAGTCTCAAATTATCGGTGATCTGTTTGTCATATCCGGCTTTCCAATGCAGTGCCAGTTCATCATTCATATTATACCCGGTATATGTCCCCGATGAAGCATTATATGCGGATAATGCAGGTTTCAGAGACCCGGAATTAATTCCTCCCATAAGCAATATCCCATTATGACGAACCAGAATCTCAAGCGCTGGTGCAGTCGTAAATGCATCCATGATATAATTGCCGACAAATGGATTTTTAATTACCTGGCCATTATCAGATCTGCGAAAGTGTGCATCCCCAAAATCCAATTCCATTACACCAATCTTTAATGTGGTAACTTTCATCACTTTATCTATAAACTCGGAATTCAGAAACGGTAATTCATCCAAAAGAAGATAACCGCCCTTTACCCAGGCTTCTACATGGTGACGTGATGACAGATACGTTTCAAGGTTTACCTTTATCCCCCTGGCAAGATCAGCTTCAACAACTAAATTGGCAGTTGGCAGATTTATTCCCGAACCAAGCGGTATGAGTTTGACTGAATCTGAGTTATGATTGAGCCCTTGAAATTGCATCGCAAAATCAGCTCCGACCCTTACTTTCAGGTTCTCAAAATTACTTCCATCCGGCTTTGCTTCTTCAAACTGCTGGCCCAAAACTGTGACAGAAATTAATATTACTCCTGCAAAAAATAAAATCTTTCTCATTATAATAATTATTTGTAGATTAATATGTTAACTTGTAACCTGATTCAATTATTCAGGCGTATTAATGATTATTGATCAATAGGTTTATTCGGAATTGTTGCTGCCTGTATCAGTTGATACTAATGGGTTTTTTCCAATATCTTTTTTCAGTTTAAGTGAATAGGAAATCCAGACCTCATCACCTGTTTTGAGTGTCCCCATCAGGGCTGTCGGAGGCTCTATGTTAAACTCGGACATTTTCAGAGGCACCTTGCCTTCCAGTTCTAATTGGTCCCCTGCAAGTATTTGCCCACGGAAAGGAACATCGATCTCTTTTACTTCACCGGCTATTGAAAGTGTCCCTGTAATGTTCCCTGTAAATTTATTACCAGGAAGTGAAATATCCCTGGTATCCGCCATCCGGAAGGTGATTTTGGAAAATTCATCCGCTTTCAATGCATCATATGTTTTATTATCCATCAGCTTATAATCACTTATAATACTTTTCGTTTTACACGAAAACCAGGTATCCCGGATACTATTAATGTGTTCCTCATTCATGAGTAATGTCGCTGAACATTCCAGATCAGTAACTTCCATATGCCAGTCATGAAGAGAAGATGTTCCCTGAATAGTCATTGTACTGTTCTCAGGTATAATATTAAAGTTGACCTGAGAAAGAGCATTCGAAGAAATGATCATGAATAAAAATCCAAATATTCCTGAATGTAATAGATTGATTTCCTTCATAGTTAAGTCGTTTTTTTAATTTATCCTATATATCCTATCGTTTTGATAGGACAAATTTAAAATATTTTTTCAACAAAACAATATTAAATCAGATCAAATCAGGATTGAAGAATTATTCAGGTATTTTGCACTCCAAATTGGTTCGCTATATCGCTGATATACTACTATATAGAAATTTAAAAATAAAAATATGTTTTTCAGCATCCCGACATCCGAAAATTGAATTGGGATATAAATCAGGCAAGTATCAATATAGGTTTATTCCACTTTATGTCTCCCTGGTTTGGGAGAAGGTTTAAGTATGAAAGTTGATTTGAAATTAAGGCATAACCACTTTTTGGAGCATTTAAAAAGTTTTATAACATATTGCCTCCACCTGCCTGGCCTGACAACAAGCCGGGAAGTGATCACGTACATCTCGTTTTTGCGGGGATCTGTACATAATTTTCCCATTCATTGCCGGAGCCGCCAGAGTTATTTTTACACTTTTAAAGCAGTCCGATTAAATTCTCATTTGAAATACACCTCCGGGCCGGAAGGTGATAGTAGTGATTAATTCAATAAAAACTGTTAAAAAATAAAGTCAATCCGGAATCCGATTAATCCTCTGTTTCTGTCTCTGCAGTTTCTTCCGTTTCTGCTTCTTCATAACTTGATTTGTCTATCATTACAAAACTAGCTATTTTCCATTGCCCTTCTATCTTTTCCAAAACAGTGAGGTGAATCGATTCCGATTCAAAAGGTTCATCCTGCCATATACCAGTAAGTTTTTCATTAAAGGTAGCCCATGCACAATCAGGGAAAACTTTAATGTTAAAATCTGATTTTTCATATTTCATATCTTTATAACCTAACCAAAGGCTATCGTTTTCAATCCCTTCTTTGATATTATTGGACATTTCTTCCCAATGAGTGAAACCATAACCTGTTTTACTGGCAGATAATCTACTGGTTAATGAGTCCTGTACCCAACAGGCTGCCAGACGTTCATAATCCCTGTCCAGGTAAGCCTGGGATTCTTCATCAAGGACAGTTATGATAGCTTGTTTTTCTTTTTCAACATTGATCTGTTGCTGACATGCTGGAAATAACAGGATGAGAAGTGCTAAAAGTGGAAAAAGTCTTTTTTTCATGATTTAAGGTTTTAAGTAGTTTAGGGTAAAGTGAGAATTTTATTGGATATGCAAGTTACAAATTAATCTGGTGAAAGTCAATATTTTATTGATATCGAGGAAGAAAATCACTCACCGGGTGACCGGCAGTTACCCGGTGAATAGTATAAGATGATTTCACTCCGTTCTGAGTGTTTTGACAAGATCCTTGCCGATATTGATTCGTGTAAATAATCCTATCCAAAGTATGCTATTAATGATCAGGAAGAGCAGGATAAAACATAAATTACTTATAGAGACATCCGTATTCAGTGAAAGTAAGCTGGGCAGTGTTGAGATAATAGCCGGAGCAAAACCAATAATGATACCTGTCAGCAATAATATAAAATATTCGGTAAAAATGATCCTGTATATGATCTTTTGCTTATAGCCCAGAGCCTGGAGCAGTCCTATTTCACTCTTTCTTTCCATAATGCTCCTTGCAAGTAATATACCCAGGCCAATGGTACCGATAACCAGGCTCAGAATGCCAAGCATCAAAAATATCGACAGGTAGGTGTTTTCTACCGAATAAAATTCGGCCAGCCGTTCGGTTGTGGTTGTCATCTGCCATCCAAAATCTCTGAAGGCACGTGAAAAATCTTCTGCTGCCAGGCTGTCTGATCCATTTATGGTTTCTATTAAAAATACTGAAGTACCACTGGAAGAGGGAAAATTATCAAGGAAATGCTTATCGGAGATGATGACATAGCCCTGGAAAACGGAAGGGATTAATCCACCGATTAGTTTAAGCATCAAGGTATCTCCCGATGAATTCACATAGAACAACGTATCCCCGATCGTTAACCCGAGCCCCCACTGTATTGCCGTCTGGTCAGCAATAGCTGGTATCACTCCTCCCTGTAGATCTTTCTCAAGTGTTAACCAGGGATGATTCTCACCAAGTTCTCCTGAATTTGTTAAAAATGAAAATCTGCCCTCCAGCCTGGCAGGATCAACACCCAGAATAGCCGGATTCGAAATCCTGTTCAGATTAAGGCAACTGGCATCATC
>CAZRHW010000213.1:0-5416 GCA_964599785.1 uncultured Bacteroides sp.
AATTTAACAATTTAACAGTTTAACAATTTAACAATTTAACAGTTTAACAATTTAACAATTTAACAGTTTAACAATTTAATCCTTTAGTGACGATTTGTCAGTCCTTCCGTCTTGGCATACCATTTGAAAAAAGGGATATGATCATAGATTTCTAATAAAAACAGGAAAAAATGCAAACAGGCAAGATTGATGTAACGACGGAAAACATTTTTCCAATCATAAAAAAATTCCTTTATTCTGAACATGAAATATTTCTGAGGGAATTGATATCCAATGCAATAGATGCTACACAGAAGCTGAAGACACTGGCATCTATGGGCGAATTCAAGGGTGAACTTGGCGATCTTACAGTACATGTAAGCATCGATAAGAAGAAGAAAATACTTACCGTAACGGACCGGGGTATTGGAATGACAGGGGAGGAGATCACAAAATATATAAATCAGATTGCTTTTTCCAGTGCGGAAGAATTCCTGGAGAAGTACAAGAACCAGGAAAATGCAATCATCGGCCATTTCGGTCTTGGATTTTATTCATCTTTCATGGTTTCCGATAAGGTTGAGATCATCACAAAGTCATACCCTGAAGATGCCAAAGCAGTGAAATGGAGTTGTGAAGGCAATCCCGAGTATACAATGGAGGAAATTGAAAAGGAGGGAAGGGGGACTGACGTGATCCTTCATCTGGACAAGGATTCCAAAGAATTCCTTGAAGAGGAAAAAATCGGGGAGATACTGAAAAAATATTGCCGTTATTTACCGGTAGAGATAGCATTTGGAAAGGAAAAGGAATGGAAGGACGGCAAAGAAATTGAGACCGGGAAAGACCATATCATTAACGACACAAAACCTTTATGGACAAGGAAACCGGTTGATGTGAAGGATGAGGATTACAAAACATTTTACCGTGATCTGTATGCCGGTCAGGAGGAACCCCTGTTCAACATCCATCTGAATGTAGATTATCCGTTTAACCTGACGGGGATCCTTTATTTCCCGAGGATCAAACGAAATATCGAGATCCAGAAGAATAAGATCCAGTTGTATTGTAACCAGGTATATGTCACGGATTCGGTTGAAGGGATCGTTCCCGAATTCCTGACACTGCTTCATGGTGTTCTGGATTCTCCTGACATACCTTTGAATGTCTCAAGAAGTTACCTGCAGGGAGATCCGAATGTGAAGAAAATATCGGCTCACATCACAAAGAAAGTGGCAGACAGGCTGGAGGAGATCTTTAAGCAGGACAGAAAAGAATTTGAGAAAAAATGGGATGACCTCTCGCTGTTCATCAAATATGGTATGTTATCGGAAGAAAAATTCTATGAACGTGCACAGAAATTTGCCCTTTTTAAAAACACAGAGGGTGATTATTTTACTTTCGAAGAATACGAAAAGCTGATCAGGGAAAACCAGACCGATAAACATAAAATGATTATATACCTGTATGCTACCGATAGGGAAGATCAGTACAGTTATATTGATAAAGCAAGGAATAAAGGGTATGATGTGTTGTTGATGGACGGTCAGCTCGATACCCATTTTCTGAATCATCTGGAACAGAAATTTAAGGATTCAAGATTTACCAGGGTTGATGCCGATGTGATTGACAAACTGATCCTGAAGGAAGAAAAGACAGAATCAAAACTGACGGAAATACAAAAGGAAGATCTTACCCCTGTTTTCAAGGGTCAGTTGACCGATAAAGAAAAGTTTTTTATTTCTTATGAAAATCTGAGTGATACGGATAGTCCGTTAATTATTACACAGCCGGAGTTTATCCGCCGGATGAAGGATATGTCTGAACTGAGCGGTGCCCCGAATTTCTATGCCGGTATGGGTGATACGTTCAGTATGGTTGTTAATACGAATCACCCCCTTATCCTTAAAGTGAATGAAGCAAAGGACAAGGCTGTCGGGAAGAAGGTGGAGGAGATCGAAACCGGGCTGGATCCGCTCAACGAAGAATTGAAAAAGCTTGAAGAACAACATAAGGATAAAAAGGACGAAGAAATACCTGTTGCCGAAAAAGACAGGAAAGAAGAGCTGAACAAACAGATCGGCGAACTGAAAGAGAAAAAAGATGGTGTCCTGGCAGCTTATGGTAAGAAAAACAGGATTGTCAAACAGCTGATTGATCTTGCCTTATTATCGAACAATATGCTGAAAGGAGAGGAGCTGATTAAATTCGTAAACCGAAGTATTGACCTCATAAAATAAGCATGGAGCATGGAGCAGGGAAAATGAGACTGCTTCCAGCTCCCTGCTCCCTGCTTCTTCTAAAACAACTCCTGAATTTCCTTTTTAAGATGATCCAGTGCCTGGGCAGAAAGGGCATTTTTATGTTCCATCATCATATCAAGTATGACCTTGCTCAGTGTGAGGGCACTGGCTTTTGGCTCGATCTGCTCAGCGGCGCCGTTGATCAGGCTGATCGTATTTGCCCGGGCATTTTTGACTTTTTCCCATGCTTCGCGGCTGATATAAACCTGTTGGGAGAGGTTATGTTCAAACTCAGCCCTGACTGTTGCCATCAATTCCGATTGCAGTTGCTTGGCTGTCATGTCAGACAGGGCCAGCCTCATGATCATTGATTCCGGAGAGATCCGTTCGAGAAAAAGGGCGACACGCTCATATGCCTGCAGGCGGATCGGAAGAACGGTTTTCTGGTTTGCCAGGGTCAGTTCAATTCTTTTTTTGCGGTCTTCTGTCCTGAAATGAAAACGCATCATGACATATACTGTGAGGAAAATAATAAAGGAAGGCAACGTATATTTCAGTATTTCAAGAATTTCATCCATGTTAATATTTTTTAGATAATTTGTAGATACAATATTAAATAAATTATTTTTAAAAAGGTATTTTAGCAAACTGATATTAAACACTTCATTTTAATAAGAATTTAACAATTAAAACAATGACAAAACTTTCTTCACGGTTGGCCAATATGGCGGCATCGGCAACAATAGCTATGAACCAAAAAAGCAAGGATCTTCAGGCGCAGGGGATCGATGTAATAAACCTTTCTGTGGGTGAACCGGACTTCAAAACCCCGGATCATATAAAGGAGGCGGTCAAGAAAGCTGTTGATGATAATTATTCTTTCTATCCGCCTGTGGCAGGATTCCCGGATCTGAGGAAGGCAATCGTGAAGAAATTCAGGGATGAAAATAACCTGGATTATGAACCGGATCAGATCGTTGTATGCAGTGGCGCCAAACATTGTATCGTCAATGTTTTGTTGTCGGTCATTGACAAAGGTGATGAGGTGATCATACCGGCACCTTACTGGGTGAGTTATGCCGAACAGGTTAAAATATCTGAAGGGGTGAATGTGATCATCGATACATCCATTGAAAATGGTTTCAAAATTACTCCACAGCAACTGGAAAAAGCTATCGGGCCCAGAACGAGGGTCTTTCTCCTGTGTTCACCTTCAAATCCTACCGGAAGTATGTATTCGAAGGATGAACTTGAAGGCCTGGCAAAGGTTCTGGAAAAACATCCTGATGTCATCATAATTGCTGATGAGATATATGAGCATATAAACTTCGTGGGCAAACACGAAAGTATTGCACAATTCGGTTACCTGAAAGACAGGATTGTCCTTGTGAATGGAGTCTCCAAAGCATATGCCATGACGGGATACCGGATCGGTTATTTTGCTGCTCCCGTATGGATTGCCAAAGCTGTTGTCAAGCTCCAGGGCCAGTTTACCTCAGGTGCCACAGCCGTTGCCCAGATCGCCTCGATCAAAGCACTGACCGGTGATCAGTCGTGTGTAAAAGAAATGAAAGCTGCCTTTATGAGACGAAGAGAGCTGATTATCAACCGGTTGAATGCCATCCAGGGCGTAAGATGCTATGTCCCGGAGGGAGCATTTTATGTGTTCCCGGATCTGAGTGCCTGGTTTGGAAAATCAGATGGCAATAATGTTATAAAAGGTTCATCAGACCTGAGTATGTATCTCCTGGAAAAAGGACACATTGCTACTGTACCCGGATCTGCATTCGGTGAGGATAAATGTGTCAGGATATCCTTTGCAAATTCCGATGAAAACCTGACCAAAGCCATGGACAGGCTGGAGAAGGCACTTTCTGAATTGAAATAAACCGGCAACCGGCAACTTTCCTTACTCATCCCCGTGGTCACGGAGGATATATTCTGTGAAAATACATCTAACTAATTTTTTCACGTTGAGTAATTATTGTTTTTTTGTAGATCAATTTTAACATAATGAGTAAGATTTTCAAATACCTGATTTATGCAATTTTTGCACTGGCTATATTAATAAGCGGAGTTTATTTTTTCTCTCTGTACAGGAAAGTATACGGCACAAATGTAGAAACGGGAGATAAAAAATTTGTGTACATCCTGATCCCAACGGGTTCCACATACGGGAATGTAATGGATCTCCTTGTTTCCAATCATGTGATTGAGGATACAACATCCTTCGGATGGGTAGCCAGGAAGAAAAATTATCCCAGGCATATCCATCCCGGACGGTACAGGATCACCAAGGGGATGGGTAACAACCAATTGATTAACATGTTGAGATCGGGGCAGCAGGAACCGGTGAAGCTTCTGATAAATAACATGCGTACTTTCGGGGAACTTGCGGCTGTTGTTTCAGAACAGATCGAAGCGGATTCGGCAGAGATCATGGATCTGCTTAAAGACCGGGATTATCTCAGTCAGTTAGGATTTACTCCGGAGACTGCCCCGGTCATTTTTATTCCCAATACATATGAGTTTTACTGGAATACCAATGCTGATGGATTCATGAGGAGAATGAAACGGGAGTACGACAGGTTCTGGAATTCAGACCGAACAAGGAAAGCAGAAGAGATCGGACTTTCTCCCGTTGAGGTTATCATACTTGCATCAATTGTGGAACAGGAGACAGATATGAAAGAGGAGGAAAAAATAATAGCAGGTGTCTATATAAACAGGTTAAGAAAAAACATGAGGCTGGAAGCTTGTCCGACAGTGAAATTTGCAGTAGGGGATATGAGCCTGACAAGGATTCTTGATAAACACCTTGAAGTTGATTCTCCATATAATACATACAGATATGCAGGCCTTCCGCCGGGTCCAATCACGGTACCGTCAATTACTTCTATTGATGCGGTTTTAAATTATGAAAAGCACGATTACCTTTTTTTTGCGGCGAAGGATGATCTGTCCGGTTATCATAATTTTGCCAAAACATATACTCAACATATAAAAAACGCACATTCATACCAAAAAGCGCTCGATCGGCGTAAAATTTTAAACTAATTATCCATTCTTAGAGTATAATTAATAATTTGGAGGCTAGCAAAGGACAATCCGGGAGAATTATTTAATTGACCTAAGTTGCCAGTTACAAGTTATCCCGATAAATCGGGACAAGTTAATATGTTATAAATCAGGGC
>CAZRHW010000214.1:0-5390 GCA_964599785.1 uncultured Bacteroides sp.
TGTTCACCATGAGGCTGACATTATCTTCCTGAAGCTGTTGTTGCTGTCCCCTGGGATTACCTTCGATAGCGGCTCCTACCACAAAGTTTTGCATCGGGAAATCAAATTCAGTCCATCGTCGCTGATAATTAAAGTATTGAGGTGCCGGCTGAATAGCTGATCTTTCTGAAGTGAGTACAAGGGGTGTAAAGATAAGGCCTGAATCTCCGGTGAAATCGAGTGTGCTGGCAAACTGCATAATAACCGCTTCCAGGCCTTTTGTGATCGGGTGGTCTGCAAAATTATTAAGGATGGGGATATATGGCATTAAAATGGATGAGATATGTATAGCGTTTCCGATCTGTTGCTGCATGGTGACATTGACAGCATTGGCATCAATTACAAAATTTTCATTCACGGAAATACCTTTGGTGAGAAGCCAGGTTTCGAGTCCGGTATTGATGGCCATACCATATGCATTCTGAAGATCACCGGATACCCTGTTCAATGCAATAAAAAGCCTGTCTCCCCTGGCAAGAAACTCATTAAGCTGATTAAGCTGATAATCAGGGATCGAATCAGTCGGTCTGACAATGGCAATGGTATGGAACCGTGCCGGTATTGTAGTGGAATCGGTAAGGTATAATGGTTCAAAGTTATATAGAATGCTTAATTCAACGTTTACCTGGGTCAGTTCATTTATCCCCGGTTCTCCATGGCCCTGCAATAAACCAACAGATGACTTATTTGTGACAGATAGTTTTTTAATAGCTGTTGAAAGGGCATATTCCATCGCTGCACCGGGTTGAATAACAGGTATGATTTCAGATGTGTTTCCAATATTCAGAACAGCACCCATATATGCTTTCTGTTGTTTCATCTGGTCCTTTTCACGCACATTAATAATAAGAGGTTGAATACCAGCCTGCATAGCTTCAGTTTCAGTCTGGTCATCTTCACCTGGATTGATGAATTCAAAGACTACCTGATTACCGGAGATTTTACCATATTCAACAAGCATTTCCTGGAAATCCCGCCGCGTATTCACCAGTTGGGCCGGCAGATCCTTTGAGAAATATGCTTTGATTGTCACAGGATACTGAAGATCTTTCAGGATATTTTTTGTGGCATTGCTCAGGGTGTATTGTCTGTCTTCTGTGAAATCAAGTCTGAAATAATACTGACCGGCCAGAAGATTAATAACAATAATGATGGCAATAACAAGTAAAACAGTTAATTGGATCTTATTCAGTTTCATGTTAATAATATCTTTTTAGTTTGCTTTGTTTCTTTTTGCCAGGGATACTTCAGAAAAGAATAATCCAAGGAAGATAAGTGAAAGATAATAGATCAGGTCACTGCTGTCAACCACTCCCCGTGATATGCTTTCGAAATGCACACGCATGCTTAACATATTGAATAATTGGCCTGTTATACCGGTTGTACTGCCTGCAAGCAAATCAAAGATCAGGTGAAACAGCAAACCGGTGAAAAGAGCGAGAAGAAATGCTACAATCTGATTTTGGGTGATACTGCTTGTAAATAAACCGATACTGATGTATACGCCACTCATCAGCAGGAGTCCGATATACCCGCAGATGACACCACCTGTATCCATATTCCCGATGCTGGCAACAGTGATTACATATGGAAGTGTGAAAATCAAAGCAATGGCTATGAGTAATAATGTTGACAAAAACTTGCCCATAATAATCTGCCTGTCAGTCACAGCTTTTGTCAGGAGAAGTTCAATCGTACCTGATCTTTTTTCCTCAGCCAGCAAACGCATGGTCAGGGCAGGAATGAAAAAGAATAAAGTCCAGTAGGCAATGGAGAAAAAGGCCCTCAGGCTGGCCTGACCGATGAGAAAAATATCACTACCGAACAACCAGGTGAAAAATCCGCTGATGCCTAAAAAAAGCACCAATAATATGTATGCGATCAGCGAATCAAAGAATGATTGAAGTTCCCGTTTCGTAATAATCCAGATGATGTTCATATTTAAGTTTTTATATTAATACAATGGTTATTTTTGTTTATAAAGTTTATTTTATTGTTGTAAAAGCTTCTCGCTTCTCGCTTCTCGCTTCTCGCTTCTGGCTATCCGCCACTAGCCACTTATTATTATTTTCTAAGAGATTTGTCAATGGTCTGAATAAAGAGATTAATCTTTTTACCGAGTTTATCAAGTCTTTCATGAAGATCAACAAACAAATTTTCATTTTTTAATGATTTTGTATCAAATAATGTTTCAAGATGATCTGTTGTTTCATCATTTGAAGCAAGAGCATAGGTGAGAAATCTGATATATTCCTGCTGGTATCTTTTCCTGCCATAACCTTCTACAATTGTTGATTTTACAGATTTACTTGATTTTCTTATCTGACTCCCTTCTTCATATAGCTCAAATTTGGGTAATTCCTTTAGGGTCATATTATGAATATCAATAACCAGATCTCTTGATAATTTCCAAATTTCTAAATTCTTGTAACTCATACATCTAAAATTAAATTATAAAGTTAAAGGCTAGCAGACATTAGCCAGCAGCCAGTAGCCAGTAGCCAGTAGCCAGTAACCAGAAACTAATTCAACGTGAGTTCCCTGAAAATATCCTCGAGTTTGGCTTCATGCGGGATCATTTCTGTTAATACCCATTTCTTTTTTACACAGAGATTAAAGATGTCTCTCCTGGAACTGATTTCGGGATGGCTATGGACTTCAAAGCGGCAAAGTTGGCGATCGGTAAAATCAACCATTGCAACAGAAGCTAATCCCTGAATAGCCTCAAACACCTCATTGGGTGAACCATCTTCAACACACACCAGGAGGATCTCCTGTCCTTTAGCCTGCTTCCTGAGTGTATCAGGCGTTCCGTCAGCAACGATCTTGCCGCGATTGATGATCAGGATACGGTCGCAGGTCGCTTCAACCTCAGGCAGGATATGTGTACTGAGGATCACAGTTTTCTCCTTGCCAAGTTCGCGGATCAGCCTCCTGATCTCAACAATCTGGTTGGGATCAAGTCCTGATGTCGGTTCGTCCATAATCAGGATCTCAGGATCATGAATCATAGCCTGGGCAAGGCCCACACGCTGACGGAATCCCCTGGAAAGCTCCCCTATCTTTTTATGCTTTTCCGCATTCAATCCACATACACGAACCATCTCCATGATCCTGTAATTGATTTGTTTTTTAGGAATTCCCTGCAGCAGGGCAGCAAATTCCAGGTAATCAATAACTGGCATGTCAGTATAAAGAGGGTTGTTTTCAGGGAGATAACCGATGTGTTTCTTAATTTCTTCCGCATCGTCACTGAGAGATTTTCCACCGACGATGATTTTTCCTTCCGTTGGCACCAGGTAATTGGTGATAATCCTCATGGTAGTTGTTTTTCCAGCTCCGTTTGGCCCTAAAAAACCAAGGATCTCCCCGGTTTTAACTTCAAAAGAGATATTATCGACAGCACGCTGACCACCAAATTTTTTTGTTAAATGCTCGATTTGAATGTCCATTTTTGTTTTATTTTAACAATCGAAAAAAACAACTGCGAATATGATAAATTTATCTTAAATATCAAGTTCTTTTTCTACATCCCGGCATAATTCAGGTTTATGAAATACTTTTGACCTTTTTTCCGGGCTGGAAGAATCCCCGGAATAAACAAAATAACAGGCTGATGACCAGAATTTGAAAATGAACATGTTATGTGTCCAACCTTCCTGGATTATTATTAGTTTTCAGGAAACAAAAAGTCACAAAAAAACCTGATAAAATTATAAAATGTTGAAATCAGGATGATTGAATTATAATAATTTTAACCTCTTTTAACATATTTTAATGTTTCCTGTTATTCCTTCCCGGGTGATTATTTAATGAAGTATAAAAAACATGGCCGATAAAAAATTTCCGGCTAAATTTGTTTGGTAATTTTGAAGAAATAAAAGATTTTGATGGATTTATACAATCATTAGATTTCAGTAGTTTATATTGAGTACATCCTGGTGTCTTTGTGCCTTTTTGGTCAAAAAAACTTTTTGAAACGGACTTAAAGTAAACTGCACAATTGGTTTTATTAAAATAAAAATCCAAAATCATGTTTGAAAGAATTCTTAACTGGTTTAACAGCATGATCTTATCATCATGGAAGATTTTAAAGAAATCCATTAAGTATTTTATTGAGCTGATCAGGCCTGAATCTTCTGCCTGGCAAGGTGCATCAATTGGAACCGCGTCTGTTGTACTTCTGTTTTTACTGATCCTGGGGGGTCTTTATGTTGGCAAGCTGGGGATCCTGGTAACGGGTCTGGCATTGGGATTTTACCTGACGATGGGTCTGGCTGCTGCCCTTGGATTATTCCTTGTATTATATCTCATTCAACTGATCCCGCCCGTTTACAGATGGGTCTTAGCCGGAGCCATGGTCATTTTTATGCAATACTGGCCCGGGACGATCCAGGGCAAAATTGCCATTGCACTGGTAACAATATTATCAGCTTCGTTCATTGCCGGCCCGCTGAGAGTATTTTTTCTTAAAGGATGGAAGGGGAACCTGTTAAAATATAATATCGTCAATCTTGTTGTCCTCGCACTGGGATTATCCGGCCTGATCTATGGATCATACTGGCTGCTCAGGGAAGGTGTGACAGCGGATGTTCCTGAAAACAATGCATTAAGATCGGAATACAGACCCGAACATGTAAAACTTCCTGATCCCTCACAGGAAGGGAACTACACTGTCATGGAAATCTTTTATGGGAGTGGAAAGGATAAACACAGGAAAGAATTTGGATTAAATACTGATATCAGGACTGATTCTGTTGATGGAAGCCGGTTTGTATCAAACTGGGATAAGTTTCATGGATGGGCCAGGACAAGATACTGGGGATTTGATGAAAAATCACTTCCCTTAAATGCACGGGTGTGGTATCCCGGAGGAAAGGGACCGTTTCCCCTCGTTCTGATCGTCCATGGGAATCATATGGACAGAGATTATTCTGATCCGGGATACGACTACCTGGGAAGGTTGATGGCAAGCCGCGGATTCATTTTTGCGTCGGTGGATGAGAATTTTCTTAATGGAGCATGGTCCAATATATTTAAGAGTCTTCAGGAGGAAAATGATTGCAGGGCATGGCTGCTGTTAAAACACCTGGAATTATGGCACCAATGGAATAATGATACAATTAATCCATTTTATGGGAAAATAAATCTGGAAAAAATTGCTTTGATCGGACATTCAAGAGGAGGTGAAGCAGTTGCCATTGCTGCGGCTTTTAACCAGTTGCCTTTCTATCCTGATGATGCAACGGTACCGTTCAATTTCAGATTTAAAATCCTCTCCGTCATAGCAATTGCTCCTGTCGATGGTCAGTACAAACCTGCAAATGTGGGTACCTTTTTTAATAATATCA
>CAZRHW010000215.1:0-5378 GCA_964599785.1 uncultured Bacteroides sp.
ATCCCATGGAAATTCCTTGATATTAACTACAGGAGCTTTATTAACTATAACCGGTATGAGGGTTTCAGATTCGGCATCGACCTTCAGACCAATAAAAAGATCTCCCGGTGGTTTAATATAGGAGGTAAAATTGCATACGGTACCAAAGACAGGGCTTTGAAATACGGTGGTAAGCTGAATATTTTCGCTGATCCGCCCAGTAAAACTTTTATCGGATTAAGATATAATAATGATGTTACCGAATCGGCAGGTATCAATTACCTGGATGATATTCCAATTACCTCTTCGGAAAATTTCAGAAGCTTTATGATCGCAAATAAAGACATCACGGAGGAACGTGAAATCTCATTTAACTCATCCCTTATCAGGTATTTAAGTTTTAAACTTTATCTGAATCAGAGCATAAAACAGGTGACAACAGATTACACCTATTCACTGGCAGGTGCAGACCCGGAACAAATCAGGAATTTTCGTTTTACAGAAGTTGGATTGAACACAAGATATGCTTACAGGGAAAAATTCATTGAAACTCCCGGAGGTAACAGGATCTCTGTTGGAACAAATTATCCTGTTATCTGTTTCAATCTTATCAAAGGACTGAAATGGTTGCAGGGGGATTGGGATTATCTGAAGCTGGAATTGAAAATTCATAAGTCAATAATGACAAAATCTCTGGGAGAAACCAGGATAACCCTTATGGGTGGAATGGTTAACAAAAATGTGCCATATCCCAATATTTATAACGGGTTGGGTAGTTATGGCAAATTCACCATAGAAGCTGAGAACAATTTTGCCACCATGAGAATGAATGAATTTGTCCTTGACCGCTTTGCTTATCTCTTTTTCCAGCAGGATTTTGGAAAACTCCTTTTTAAAAGAGAAAAGTTCCAACCGGAAATAGTTTTTGCTACAAACGCGGGATTAGGAGATCTTTATTACAAATCGAATCATGAAAACATCGATCTCCGGACAATGGAAAATGGATATTTTGAATCGGGTATCCTGGTCAGGAATATCCTCAGGCAATGGTTTATTGGTTATGGATTGGGAGTATTTTACCGCTTTGGACCCTATTCCCTTTCCAAAACAATTGATAATTTTGCTTTCAAGTTTACATTAACATTTAATATATAGCTTATTGTAGATTTTGGGGCTGTCTTAATAATTGATTATCATCTTATTGTAATCCTTTGTGTACCTTTGTGCTGTACTTTGTGATCCTTTGTGGTTCAAAAAGTTATATTAACCACAAAGTCGCACAAAGGATTTCACTAAGGACACAAAGGACTTTCAAGACAGCCTCAATCAAAAGAGGGGTGAGTTCGCAAAAATTATGAAAGAAGTATTTATTTACAAACCCTTGCACTGAAGTTTGCGCCTTAGGTGAAATCTGCGAGAAGCCTTTTTGATAATCTCTGAATTATTCAATAGAAATTAATTATTTATGCCACATAAAGCCGGTTTTGTAAATATTGTGGGAAATCCAAATGTTGGGAAATCAACCCTGATGAATGCCCTCACAGGGGAAAAGCTTTCGATTATTACCTCGAAAGTTCAGACAACACGCAACAGGATTATGGGTATTGTTAATGGCGATGATTTCCAGGTTGTATATTCCGACACGCCGGGTATTATCCAGCCGGCATATAAATTGCAGGAATTTATGGTAAAATCATCCTACGCAGCGCTTACCGATGCCGATATCATTATATATGTTACAGATGTTCAGGAAAAACTGGATCCGGAGCAGGAATATCTGAAGAAAATACGCAGAATAAAGGTACCGGTTCTGCTGGTTATAAATAAAATTGACCTTTCCACTGAAGCAAGCGTAAAACAGCTGATCACTTCATGGAGCAATACATTACCCCGGGCTGAAATCGTACCTGTATCGGCGATTCGAAATTTTAATGTGAATAAACTTTTGAACAGGATTCTTGAATGGCTGCCTGAATCTCCTCCATTTTATCCAAAGGATCAAATAACCGATAAAAGTGAAAGGTTTTTTGCCGCGGAAATCATTCGCGAAAAAATCCTGATGAATTACCGGAAAGAAATCCCCTATTCCATTGAAATTGAAATCGAATCATTCAAAGAATCTGATAACCTGATCAGCATATCAAGTATCATCTATGTTCTGAGAGATTCTCAAAAAGGGATTTTAATTGGCCATCAGGGTCAGGCTCTGAAAAAGACCGGGACCATGGCAAGAAAGGATCTTGAAAAATTTTTCAATAAGAAAATTTATCTTGAACTTCGGGTGAAAGTTAATAAAGAATGGAGGAATAATCCCCGGATGTTGAAACGGTTAGGATATCATTAGAAAATCAGATTATTCTTATCATGGGAAATATTGTTGCTATCGTTGGAAGGCCAAATGTCGGCAAATCTACTTTCTTCAACAGGCTTACTGAAACCAGGGAGGCCATTGTTGATGAGACCAGTGGTGTGACAAGAGACAGGCATTATGGCTGGTCTGAATGGAATGGCCTGGAATTTTCCGTGATTGACACAGGTGGCTACATTGTGAATTCAGGCGATATCTATGAAGCACAGATAAAGAAACAGGTGTTATTTGCCATTGAGGAAGCCGATTCAATTGTTTTTATGACAGATGTCGAGATAGGAATAACCGATCTGGATATGGCAGTTGCTGAGATGCTGAGAAGGATTAGTAAGCCCGTGTTCCTTGTCGTTAATAAAGTCGATAATAATGAACGCCTTTACGACACCCACGAATTCCATAAACTCGGACTGGGTCAGATATATCCTGTATCATCTGTAAATGGAAGCGGGACAGGTGACCTTCTCGATGAACTTGTTAAAACATTGGCCAGGCAGGAGCATGTCATTGTCGAAGAATTACCAAGGTTTGCCATTATCGGCAGGCCGAATGTAGGCAAATCGACCCTTATGAATACCCTCACCGGTAAGGAACGCAGTGTCGTCACGCCAATCCCCGGAACAACCAGAGATTCGATTCTAACAAGATATACAAAATACAAACATGACATTTACCTTATTGATACAGCCGGTTTAAGAAAAAAAGGCAAAGTACATGAAAATCTTGAGTTTTATTCTGTGTTGAGGTCTGTCAGGGCCATTGAATCTTCGGACGTATGCTTGCTCATGATCGATGCTGTACAGGGAATCGAAGCACAGGATATCAATATTTTCAGGCTTGTGCTCCGAAACAGGAAGGGTATTGTTATCCTTATAAATAAATGGGACCTGATGGAAAAGAATTCAGGTACAACAAAGGAATATACCATAAAAATAAAGGAAAAAACCTCTCCCTTCCAGGATTATCCCATTATCTTTATTTCGGCTGTTCATAAACAAAGAATCTTCAGGGTGCTGGAAACGGCACTAATAGTGCACCATAACCGGCTACGTAAAATACCATCCGCCAAACTGAACAAGGTTATGCTGCCGGTCATCCAGGATTACCCGCCACCGGCATACAAAGGGAAAGCAATAAAGATCAAATATGTCACTCAGTTACCAACCCATGCACCCTCTTTCGCATTCTTTGCTAATCTCCCTCAGTACATCAAAGAACCCTATAAAAGATACCTTGAAAACAGGTTGCGGGAAAATTTTGATTTTAACGGCGTCCCTGTCCAGATATTCTTCAGGAAAAAATAAATCAGGGTAAATGTATCCGTCTCATGTATAATAATTTTTAGGTTCATCATATAAATGTGTACCTCAAAATTATTTCTTAATGTTTAAGTTAATTAATTTGCATTATTGTTCTTCTAACCACAAAGGCACACCAAGGGTATCACAAAGGAACTCTAAGGTCAACAATTAAACTCCTTTGTGTTCCTTTGTGATTAAATAATTTCATTCACTTTAGGTAAGAATTATTATGACGATCAAATTTTTATCCCGGAATTTCGTTGTAAATTTGTAGCTGGAATAGTATGAGTCAAATGAAATTCGTTAAATATATATTCTTAATCATTATTTCAGTCCTGCTTACAGGATGCCCGGATATTGAGGTTATCCCGGAGATCCCGGAGATTGAATTTCTCAGTTTTACGCTTAACGAGGATGTGGATGATCTTGGAAACGTTATTCTTATGGGAGAGCTGATTTTTTCCTTCCAGGATGGGGATGGCGATATAGGGCTGCCCGAACCGGATACAATTACGCAAATAGATTCCACCGATTACGATCTGTTTTTCACCATGTATAAAAAAATCGGGGGGGTATATATTCAACTTGGTGAAGATGACCTGGGAACACCACTCAACTACAGGATCCCATATATTGAACCACGTGAAGGCCAGAATAAAATCCTGAGAGGAGAGATTAATATTCTTTTTGAATACCCGACCATTCAGTATGATACGATCAGGTATGACTTTTATATCACCGACCGTGCCCTGCATAGAAGCAATGTTGAATCAACACCTGATATCGGATTTACTGAATGGAGAGAATAAATATGATAAAAGGGCAATTATATCTCTATCCCCATAAATAAGACATCATCGACCTGTTCAAGGTCTTCCTTCCAGAGCTCAAAGTTATTTTTTATATAATTGTATTGTTCATCCATCGGTTTATCATGAATGTCGCGAAGCATATTTTTAAGCCGTACCATTTTAAATTTCCTTCCCAGCGGCCCTCCGAACTGATCGGGGTATCCGTCGGAAAACATATATAACCTGTCTCCCGATGAAAGCTGAAATTCCTGGCTTTCAAAAACCTTCTCCTCCACCTCATATTGCCCGCCAACAGAATTTCGGCTTCCTCTCACATAGATCTGTTCACCGTTCTGATATATGATCATTGGCCTCATGGCTGATGCTACTCTTAAATAACTTGTTTTAAGATCTATCTCAGCAACGATAATATCCATCCCATCATTCGATTGTTCGGCTTCAATATTCTGATTCAGTGCCGACATGATTTCATGATCCAGCGTTGCCAGTAACCTGGCAGGAGATTCAACGTACTCCCTTTGAACAATATCCTTGATCATTGTGGTACCAATCATTGACATGAATGCGCCGGGAACCCCGTGACCTGTCGAATCTGCACAGACGATGATGAACTTTTCATTCTCAAACCTGTCATACCAGTAGAAATCCCCGCTGACAATATCCCTTGGCTGGTAGAAGACAAATGAACCGGAGAAAGTTTCGTGTAGCTTGCTGATTGGCGGTAAAATACTCGCCTGTATTCGTTGTGCATAATTAATACTGTCGGTGATATCTTTGTTTTTGATTTCAATCTCTTCTTTCTGCATTACAACCTCCCTGGTCCTTTCATCTAACTTCTTCTGAAGGATCTCCTGGAACTGCTTCTGCTTCCTTTCCCGGATTTTAATGATAATAAATACAGTAAATACAACGATCAGGACT
>CAZRHW010000216.1:0-5360 GCA_964599785.1 uncultured Bacteroides sp.
TAAACAAAGTAGAAATGTAGAATATTTAAATAAAAAAGTGATTTGGTAATAAAATAACTAGCCTGGCAGCAGTCAGATCTGCAAAAATCAACGATAAAATCTGCTTTTATCAGCGAAAAATTAATGATGAATATATACGTGCCACACTATTCTTATTGCAAAGGTGATCAATTTCTATCATAGTCCTGAATTTTGCTACATCACAAAAAATAATAATTATTAAAATTACCGCCATGAAAAAATTAATCTTTTTATTATCGTTGCTAATAGCCGGCTGTATTTTACTTCCGGGCCTGTTAGCGCAGGTTACTGTGACTGACCTTCATGAGCTTGCTATCATTAAGGATAACGTTAAAAGCAAGCGAGTGAGCAGTTTTGATCGTTCCGGCGGCAATAACGACCGGATTGAAAACATCAGGGATGGTGAGAAGCGTATCATTTTCGATGTGAAGGGTGCCGGCATGATCAATCATATCTGGATCACGATTGCTCCACCACCACCCGGATTAAGCAGAAACGATATTATATTACGCATGTACTGGGATGGCAGTGATATCCCTTCCGTGGTTTCTCCTATCGGGCCTTTCTTCGGACAGGGATGGGATGAATGTTATCCCTTTTCCAGTCTTCCCCTGTCAGCCGGTCCCGTAGAGGGCCGGGCGATGGTATGTTATTTTGTGATGCCTTTTTCAAACGGTGCCAAAATTGAGATTGAGAACCAGGCTGGCAGAACAATAGATGCTTTTTATTATTATGTCGATTACATTGAGATGAAATCACTTCCGGAAAACATGGGCAGGTTTCATGCCTGGTACAATCATGAGTTGACCGAAGCTCCGGAAGATGGTGAGAATGAATGGGGGGTACTCGGGCCACAGGGTAAGAATCCGACAGGTGAGAAAAATTACCTGATTGCCGATATCAAAGGTAAAGGCCATTTTGCCGGTGTAAATTATTATGTCCAGTCACCCAGTCCGATGTGGTATGGAGAAGGAGATGATATGATCTTTATCGACGGGGATGAAGTTCCTACATTGCATGGCACCGGAACGGAAGATTATTTTAATATGTCATGGTGTCCCAGCACCATGTTTAAGCAACCCTATTACGGCTTTGGCAGAGTGAATGAAGATGTTGGCTGGTTGGGAAGGACCCATGTATACAGATTTCATATAAGTGATCCGGTATATTTTGACAAATCTTTGAAGTTTACCATCGAACATGGTCATGATAATTGCCTTACACTTGATCTTGCCAGTGTGGCATACTGGTATCAGCTGCCTCCTTTCAATGAATTACCTCCTTTACCGGATAAAGAGGACCGGGCTCCCAAACCATTTATTTACCCGGCTGATATGCATAAATGGAGGGATGCATGGAGAAAAGCTAACGGCAATGATCCAAAACTCTGGGGGTGTGAGTGAGAAATGGTTCCCGGTTTTCGGTTTTCGGTTCCCGGTGGGTTTGGGAATTGGGTGTGAGTGAGAAATGGTTCCCGGTTTTCGGTTTTCGGTTCCTGGTGGATTTGGGAATTGGGTGTGAGTGAGAAATGGTTCCCGGTTGTCGGTTTTCTGTTCCTGGTGTGTATGGGAATTGTGTTGGAGGAATTTGAGTTCTGCATGATGTCCCGCCCCGATATCGGGATGCCGGGAGTTGTCAACCGGGCGAATTGGCAAATTAATGAAATAGTTTTAGGGTGTGTCACATCATTTAATGGGGTGGAGAAAGAAAAATTCGAGGCAATCAGATTGCAAATATCTGCTAATCAGTCCTTTGTAATTTTTGGGCAAACCTTTCGAGCTCTGCCCTCTGAAATATCCTTACAGGATTTTTACTTTGCATAATTTCACAGGGTCTGCCTTATGAAATTTGAGGAACGAAAATATTTCACAGAGCATGCAATCTTATCCTGAAGTTATGGGCCAGTTTTAAAAAGAAATTTGATCTGCGAAATCCATAGGGCTAACAACCCAAAGTGATAAAAAAGCAATAATGTGGAGTCCAGAAACCACTTTATAAAAAACGGGGCGAAACTGAAAAGCCATACGAGTAAGACAAAACTCAGGAGAGAAAAAATATGAAAACTAAATCATACAAAGAATTACGATGGATCCTACGGGGTTTAAGCGGTCTCTTAATTGTATTTTTTTTATTTATGTTTATCGGTGAATCATTGGGTTCTTCATCCTCAGAACCTATGAGTGCAAATAGTATTTTGCAATTGTCTATAATGGGAATGGGTTTGATAGGGCTTGGACTTGCATGGAAATGGGAATTAATGGGAGGAATTATTGCATTGGCTGCTTATGTCGGTTTAGCCATAATAAATCCGGATACACTGCATTTCCCTGCGCTTTTTCTTTATCCTGCTACCGCAATATTATTTATTGTGCTTTGGGCAATTAGCAGAAATACAACTGTTAAGAATAAATGAATTAGAAAACAGACGTTGAAAAAAACAAGCTATATTAATTTGTTTCTGTCAGATAATTATGTAAAAGGATTTTGAAGACTAGAAACATTGTTGTTGAGTAGTGGTAGTTAATAAATAAACCAGCCCATAACCGGTATAAATAATTTGGCATTCAGTTGTTTGCTTAGATTGGTGCATTTACTTATGGTTGCAATAAATTGATAATGATAAGCTTTGAAATGCCAAACAATTTATACCGGCGGACCGTTATGCCCCCCAATTGATGAAACAGTGAACTAGTCTAGAAGTAGCATATATTCAGAATTTAATTCATTCTGATTCATTACTTTCAGTTCAATCTTTATCCATTTATCCGTTATGCCGGCCAGTGGAAAAATAACCATTGGTCCGGAAATATTCTTGTTTGCCGGAACTTCAGGATATTCCCATGTTTCGGCCAGTTTGCCATTGATCCTGACTTCCAGTTTGCCTGCCGGTAATTTATCCCGGGTTCCGTTGATCATAAACAATCCGATTTTCAACTCTTCATCTTTTTGCCACAGGAATTTAGGTATGCTGGCGCTTGCCAGTGCCGGGCGGCAGGCTTGTTTTATTGCTTCATAGCAGGGCTTAGGTTGGGCCGGATATTGGATGATGCTGTTATTGGCAGCGGCCGGCCAGGGCTCGTTGAAGCACCAGTTCAATGCCATTGAACAATAAGGCCATTGTTGCCGGGCATGTTCATAAATAGTCTTGTAGCCTATCGATTGAAGCATCTGTCCCCATCCTACAAGCTCCTCAAGACTTTCTGCTTTCCCGAAATATTTTTCAATGATATCAGGACAGAGCCAGGTATCTCCCATCCATGCCCTGTAAGCATGATGAGTCTTCCAGGCTTCTGTGGGTGCAGGAGGGAAGAGCTCATTTCCGGGGATTATCTTTCTGAGTATTTCAGTATCGGAAGGAGAAGGTATTCCGAATTCTGTAAGTGCAGTATAATGACTTCTGTCCATTATCTGGAAAACATCTTCATCAGTATTTTTATCGTAAAATATATAATGTCCATGGCCGACACCCATAATGGGGGAAGTAGGAATAAATGGTATTTCAGGGCTATACTCAAGACAAATGGCATTCAGCCATCTTAATGGAAGGGACTGATCGGTCATGCCCGACCATGAATTGAAGAGTTCATTTCCGCCGGACCAGATAGCGAGGCTGGGATGATTATGAAGCCTTTTCACGATAGATGTGGCTTCCTGTTTAAGTACTTCGAGGTATGCGGGATCATCAGGATAATTATTACAGGCCAGCGGAAATTCCTGCCAGACCATGATTCCCATTTCATCACAGAGCTCAAAAAATGCATCCTTGTTAATGATACCACCACCCCAAACCCTTAAGAGGTTGAAATGCATACCTTTAGCTAAATCAAGCAGTTCTTTATATCTGTCTTCTGTAATGATACCCGGAAAAATTTCCGGATTCACCCAATTAGTACCCTTGGCGAAAATTCTTATATTATTGATTTCCAGTGTGAAGGGCGGATTGTTACGCGTTTTGGGAAACAGATCACCCGGAGCTGCTGCCCCAATATTTTCTACAAGCCTTATTTTTCTGAACCCACTTTTCCATGCCCGGTGATCCGTTGTTTTGCCATTATCATTTATCAAATTCAGATCAAATTCATATAAGTCCGGATTTCCCAGTTCATATGGCCACCAGAGATTTATTTCATCAAGATCACCTGTTATTAAAAACTCATCACCTGTGATCATGACTTCCTTTTCTAAGACAGTCTGTCCCCTGAAGCTGAGTTTAAATTTAGCTTTGCCCTGATAACCGGTAGTTTTACCGCGGATCAGAATTTTTGCAGTTTTCAAGTTTTCATCCAACTGATAATGGTATGCAAAATCCTTGAGATAAAGTGGATCCCTGATTTCCAGGTAAGTATCATCCCATATTCCTGACGGAACCAGCCGGGGATGCCAGTCCCAGCCATAGCTGACGGCAGGCTTTAAACTGTGGTCAGCTTGTGACCGGTCCGCCCGTCTTTGATGAGATTTTGGAATGGGAAAGATCATAATGATGAGTTCATTTTTTTCCTTGAGATATGGTGTCAGATCTGTTTCCACCGGCGTGAACATTCCCTCCTGAACGAATAAATTATTTCCATTAAGGATAATTTCAAAATGGTAATCAATCCCCTTACTTATAAAGAACAGATGTTGGCCTTCCAGAAGATCCGGTTTATTAAAATTACTGCGATAAGTCCAGTAAACATCTTCCATCCAAAGGAATTGTTTATATCCATCGGCATATTGCCAATCGGGATTATCCAGAGTCTCCAGAAGGTCAAGCTGAACAGCACCGGGTACCCTGGCAGGAAACCATTGTTCCGGCGTTAGATCTATTTGTTTGTGATGACCAACCTCCCATGATAATGTTATTTTATTAATTACCTGGTTATCACTGAGGATGGTTCCATTTTTTTCCTGGGACCAGAGGAGGGAGGTTATAAAAAATAAAAGTATTATCATCAGCAACGGACGGATTCTTGTGAGGCATTTTTTTTTCATGGTGACAATTATTTTAGTACATGTAAGAATTTCAAACAGGATTTATCAGGAAACCAATGGTGACCTGCCGGTAAACCGTGACATGCAATATCTTATATATCAGGAATTTCTGAGATAAAAATATAATGAAAATCCGTAAGTAATCTCAAATTTAATCGTACTCTGTAGATTTTTGATTTTTTTATTATCCGCACGATCATTTTTTGCTGGTCCTATGCATATAATTGACTATTAATTTCCTGTACTATTTGTTTTTGCTGATCCTCTGCACATAATCGATTGTCTGATTTCCTGCGCTAATTTTTACAGATCATCTGCAAATAATTGATTGTTAATTTCCTGTA
Organism: uncultured Bacteroides sp.; assembly: GCA_964599785.1. Lineage (GTDB taxonomy): Bacteria > Bacteroidota > Bacteroidia > Bacteroidales > SM23-62 > LJUQ01. The sequence goes on from CAZRHW010000216.1 coordinate 5,337, forward strand.
CTATTCTTTGCCGGTTCTCTGCAT
>CAZRHW010000217.1:0-5341 GCA_964599785.1 uncultured Bacteroides sp.
TAGGCATCTTGAAATGATCGGTAAAAATAGTCTCTGCGAGCTGGAATTTGAATAGTTTTTTCTATTTTGGATAAAATTTGATGAATATTTCTCAGAACCGGAGTAATATGCTTGCAGACGTTTACGAAAAACTGGCTGACTATCTTGATTCATTACCCGCCGGATATCCACGGACAGAGAGCGGTGTGGAACTTCGTATTCTAAAACGGCTTTTTACACCTGAAGACGCCGAACTGGCAATGCATTTGACATTGATTCCTGAAAAGCCCGTTGTTATCGCTTACAGAGCAGGAATAAGCGTTGAGGAGGCTGAAAGGCGTTTGTATGAAATGGACAAAAAAGGTCTGATTTTCAGCGTTCAAATCCGGAACAAACCGCTGAGATACCGGATCGATCAATTTATTGTGGGTTTCTGGGAAGGTCAGGTTAACCATCTGACACCTGAGCTTGTGCGGGATTTCGAAGAGTATTTACCAGTTTTTGTTAACCTTGATACATGGCAAAAAGTTCCTCAGTTGAGAACAATACCTGTGGGAGAGAGCATTCAGGCATGGACAGAAATACTGGCTCATGAGCAGGCAATGAAACTTGTTGCTGTCCATAAAAAATTTGCTGTTCTCAACTGTATTTGCCGGCAGGAGCAGCATATTCTGGGAAAGGGGTGTGACAAACCAATGGAGAGTTGCCTGAGTTTTGGCATGGCAGCGGAACATAGTATACGTATCGGGAAAAGCCGTGAAATTACCCGTGAAGAAGCCCTTGAAATACTTCAGGAGGCGGAAAAAAAAGGATTGGTTCTACAGACGGCCAACGCCAGAGAATCTGTATTTATCTGTACCTGCTGTGGTTGTTGTTGCGGGGTGCTTCGCAGCCTCAAACATGATCCCAAACCTGCAGGCAGGGTCTCAAGCCCTTTTGGGATAAAGCATGATCCTGATCACTGCTCCGGATGTGGTACCTGTCTGGAGCGTTGTCAGATGGATGCATTCAACCTTGTTGATGGAAAAGTAATCCTGGATCCGGACCGGTGTATCGGATGCGGATTATGCGTCACGACATGTCCAACAGGTTCATTGTCTTTATACCGCAAACCCGTCAGGGAACAATCTTACGTGCCAGGTAATCTCACTCAGACCTATATAAGATTGGGTCAGTTACGGGGGAAAATGGGCATAAGGGATCTGATAAGTTTGAAAATGAAATCGATATGGGATCGTTTGGTTGTCTCTCTACCTCTAAATACGTGAACTCCCCAAAAAAAACCATTCGCCGGGGAGTTCAACCTGTAATTTGAAATAATATCCGTCTTTCAGTTTATTTCATTCTTGTTCTTTCAATATGGTTTTACTCTGTTGTCCACATAACCAGGGTATCGTTGTCTTTCACATAAATACGGTTTCCTGCCAGGACAGGGTGTGCATAGACGGGTGTATCTGCTACTTTTATATTGGCAAGTTCTTTATATGCTTCTTTATCCGGTTTATAAACGATTAAATCGGATGTGCTGGGCAGGGCCACCATTACAGAGCCGGCATCAAGGATTGCTCCGAAGTTTTTATACATAACGGTGTCAACCCATGCTGTTTGTCCGTTCCCTGCATTCATACAGAATAATTTACCTTTTTCGGTCTGTCCGTATAAAAAACCCTCTTTTAAAACGGGTGTATTATAGGCAGTACCGAGTTCCCCATTGCTCCATACCTCATTGGTGGTGAACTTATCACCCTGTTTTTGGATCTTCACTGCCCTGGTACCTGTGCCATGGCCTGTATAAATTAGGGTTTGTCCATCAACAACAGGTGTTGCTGAGCTATAAAACCTTCTTTCATCTGGTGTCGGTATTTGCCAGAGAATTTTTCCATCTGCTGAAGCAAGAGCCAGGAGATTTTTATCTGTTTGAACAACAACTTGTTTTTTCTCATTGATGGACATTAGTATGGGTGAGGAATATGACGGGCCGTCACCTTCGCATTTCCACTTAATATTCCCTGTAGTCAGATCGAATGCAATTATTTTTCCATTTTCAGGACCGCCTAAATGTGCAATACACATGCCATCAGTAAAAATGGGTGACATCCCGGTAAAATACACTGGAACACCATCGGTAAAATCGTCATTACGCCAGAGGACCTTCCCGGTAGCTGCATCCAGACATGAGATGATCCCATTTACACCGAGCGTAACAATTTTCCCTTCGGCCACAATGGGAGTACTTCTGGGACCAGGATGAGATGCCGATGGTCCGGATGCCAATCCAGCTTTATAACTGTCTTTCCATATTTCTCTTCCGTTGTTTGCATCAAGACATCGTAATATTTCATATTCACCCTGTCTTGAAAAAATATAGAGTTTATCACTCACCAGTACGGGAGATGCATCACCAAAACCGACGCTTACTTTCCAGTTTAGTTTTAACTGAGCCGGCCATTTTTGAGGCACAATGAATCCGGTTACCTTCCCGTCACGGTTTACACCTCGCCATTGAGGGAAGTTCTGTGTGTAACTATTGAACGGAATAAAAAGAATTAATATCCCGAGGATTATACCGGTTGAGAGATTTTTGTTTTTCATGGTAATTAAAGTTTGATTATTATGTGAAGATAAGGCAGAAGTGCAAGAAAATAAAGAATAGCATCCTGACAGGTCTGTTAAAAATGTGTTAATCTGATTAGATGAATAATTAACATATAGGTTTAATCCTCGAAAAAATGAGCTTGAATCGGGGATTATTGGGTTTGCGGAGGGAGGGGGATTATTTGCTCTCCGCTAAATGGCGACTCGCTCATGATCCCTGCCAGATAGTTTATTTTATTTTGTTATCCGGGATTCTTTGTTCTCCATTCCTTTGGCGCAATTGCGGAGAGAGGGGGATTATTTTTTGTGTTCGCGATCCCTGTTTGGAAATCAAGGGAAAATGTATCAGAATTCTCTGAAGCTACCTCTGGAAAATTCTTGATTTCCAAATAAATATTTTATCATCATGGTTTTTAAACCTTTTATATTTAATTTTAAAGCGTTGCACGATAAAACCGCAGGTAGTAATATTCGGGTATTTCAGAACTACGTCGCAACACAGCTCTATAATATTTTTATATCAATTAACTGGGAATTTGAAGCACGTTACAGGTCTTATTTAGCTATATTTCCCGGAGATCTTTTTTCGAATTTCAATCATAAATGACCCATTAAAATGAATAATAACAGGCTATTATTAACAATCTGTCTTTCACTTTCAACCATCCTGAATATTTTTGCCCAATTTCCCGAAGAACCACCAGAATTTGCCTGGGTAGAAAAGACCGGTGGGATAGGAAGTATTACAAATAATGATGTGGTTTCTGATGCCTCAGGTAATATCTATGTTACCGGTTTATTCTCCGGTACAATAATATTAGATACAATAACCTTAACATCTACAGGCCGTGTGGAATCCTTTGTAGCAAAATATAATCCATCAGGGAACCTGTTATGGATGCGACAGGTCTCCTGCCCGGAACATGAATTGGTATCCGCTTTAAGAATCGCCATGGATGATCTGGATAATTTATATATAACCGGATATTATGATGCTGCTTCGGTTGATTTTGGATCTGCCAGCCTCCTGGCATCAGAAAATCAGGATCTTTTTATTGCGAAATATAATAAGGACGGAACCCTGCAATGGGCTAACCGGTGTGGGGATATCCTGGTTAATATGCCCAGAGAGATCACTGTTGACGCATCCGGGAATAGTTATATTATTCAGACAGATGGTGATGAAATGCATGCAACTTCAATCATAAAATACAATACTAGCGGTACATTTCAATGGGAAAAGGATGTTCAGGCCTCCTGCAGGGACCTGGCAGCCTACAACTCAAATCTCTATATTACCGGTGGAATATTTGATTATGGGGATATTGTTATTGGTGACACTACCATTGCAGCAACAGGTAAGGAAGTATTTATTGCAAAAATTGATTTGAATGGTAATTGGGATTGGGTGAAAATCCTGGTAAATAAAAATGAACTTTATCGTTTTGTTTCTTTAGCCGTTAAATCTTTGCAAATAGATAACAGTGAGAATATTTATATATATGGCTATTATGAAGACTGGATTGCAAGTGTACCTGATACACTTTCAAACCCGAATGAAGATATGTGGTATGATTTATTTCTTGCAAAATTTAATAGTTCAGGCACTCTTCAGTGGATAACGGGATCAGGCCTTACAACTGATTACGGTTTTAGCATGAGGTTACCCAATGCTCTTACACTGGATGACTCAGGTAATCCATATCTTTTTGGCATGTACGGTGAAATTGGAATTTTCGGGAATGACACGCTGGAAGGAGGATGGCAAAATTTTATCAGCAAATATAGTCCTGACGGAACCCCACTCTGGGGGAAACTTTCTCCGGGATATGCATCCCGCATGATCAATTATCCGAGTAATAAATTGATATTACTGGCAGGTTGGATTAAAGTCGTGGATTATGACCTTCAGGAGTTGTTAACAATAACCACTGAAGCGAATGGTGGCACAATCCAATATATAACCATTGATAAAGATGCTGAAAATAGTTTGCTTTTTCAGTGTTATTCAGGTGGGGCAACAGATTTTCTGGGAGAAAAAATATCGGGGAACAATTTACTGATCGGGAAGTCAGATCCGTCCGGAAATTTAACCTGGATAAAAAAATATAAAAGTACCGGTTCAGTGCGGCCACTGGGTATGGTGGGTGATAAATATGGTGATTGTTATGTTACAGGAAGATTTTGGGATACCCTGAAGCTGGATGGCAGTAATCTTATTACTAAATCCGGGGGATTTTATATTTTGAAATTAACCTCTTCAGGTGAACTGGTATGGTCTGAACAATTCATTGCTACCAGTGAATCTGTTCCAATAGCAGGAATAGTTACCGATACTTCCGGTAATATTATCATAACCGGATCATTTTATGACAGTCTTATTGTTGGACCAGATACGCTTTTAACAAGCGGGAATATGGATATATTCATAATCAAAATGGATAATCAGGGGAATTTTAAATGGACTGAAAAATTTGGCGGCCCTGCTTCAGATATTTGTAATGGAGTGTCCACCACTGGAAATAATATTATCATTACCGGCTGTTTTAGTGCTAATATTTTTTTCGGTGGAACAGAACTTATTTATGAAGGAGGATCTGATATATTCATAACAAAACTTGATCCTGACGGTTCGGCAATATGGGCAAAACAGGCAGGCGGATCAGGTGATGAACGAAGTTATTCATTTGTGACAGATGCTGCCGGGGATTCCTATATATCAGGGTATTCTTCAGGTGGTTACCAATATAGTTTTGATGCTATTGAT
>CAZRHW010000218.1:0-5327 GCA_964599785.1 uncultured Bacteroides sp.
GAGGCTGAGGCTAAGGCTAAGGCTAAGGCTAAGGAAGAGGTACAGGTTACAGGTTGCAGGGTCGCGAGGGTCGGAGGGCCGCATTGGTCGCACGATGTGCTGTTGCAAGGCTCACAATGGTCTCACGCTATGCTGTCGCATTGCGACCATTACGACCTTGCGACCATTGTTACCATTACAACAATTACGGTTATTGAAACTGTACGTCCCTTTATATAATTGTCGTCGTAAAAATCATTCCTACAGGGGATTATTATCCATCGCATATTGTATACATAGTTCCCAATCTTCAGTATAATGTTTTTTAATTTCTTCAAGGCTTTCCGGCGGGATCAGCACTTCTGTTCCGAAGAGGGAATCAGGAAGCAAGAGAGCCAGGTACAGGGTTGAATACCGGATCATATTGGGAATGAGGCCCTTAATGACCCTGATGGTTTTATTGGTTCCTGTGCGTTTTCTTCGGATGTCTATTCTCCTGCTCAGGTGCAGGATCGCTTTCAGTTGTTTTTCGTTGTAAGAAGAATGACGGTGGGAGAGATTAATCTTTTTGATATCATAACCGGCATCAATATATGCGGCAATTTTCCTGATGAATTCTTCCGGGTTACTGCGCAGATCGTCATAAAAAAGTATAAAGGGTTTATAACTGAAATATTGTTCAAGTAATTTGATCAAAGGGAAGTAATAAAGGTCTTTCTGTTTCCAGTATCCCTGGTCGTTTTTCAGATCGAAAAAATCATGAAACCTCCAGGCATAACCGTTTTTTAGATATCTTCTGTATTGGGAGGCAATCCAGCTGTCATGGCGCCTTAAAATAATCATTGTCCTGGTTTCAGGGAAAAATGAAGAAAATTCTTTAATATAATTTTCAAACAACCGGTTATCCAGCTCCCCTGAAACGAGATACTTTTTATCTTTTCCACCGGAAATGATTTTTATTGATTTTCTGTACTTTGTCCTTTGTATATAATGTATATCTCTGAATTCGGGAAAAACATTATACTGGAGAAAAGTTGAAGCGGTTTTTCCCATACCTACGTGGAAATAGATCACAGGTCTTTCAGATAAATTCATCGGTAATGCAAGAAATTTATGTAGATGAAGGTAAACGGCTGTAAAGATATGCTTTTATTCCATGAATAGCCGGAATAAAGTGCAGTGTTACCGGATATGAAAAAGTTGTTTTCTTTTATAAAAAGGCCTGAAAATTAACAACATTGAAAAATATTGACTTTTCAACGGATTCTTTAAATATAATTTTGCATTTTTGTACTTTCTTGTCAGATGATCTTTGCAATTTATTTCTTATCTGTTCGTTTATTCAACAAGGATAACCGATAACCGCGCTGAGGATTTATGTAAAGAATCATTATCTTTTTATCGGATTGTGTGGTTTGATCGAAGATGTTGGTTTATAAAGCTGGGGTATTGTTGTAGCCTCAATTTAAGGCTTCATGCGTAGTTGGCAAAAGGCAAAGATTGTAAAAAGAGAATAACAGATATTTGTGTTTTGCATCCCGATAGCAATCGGGATATGTTATTCCTGGCATACTTTATGTGGAAAAATATTGTAACACATCACCGGTTGAAAAAAATACAACAACTTGAAAGTAGAACCAAAGAAAAGGTAAACATTTAGTAAACATATATTATTAAAAAGGAATGATGGACATTAAGGTGAACGGGAAAGAATTATACGAACTGACAAAGGAAGAATTGTTCGAAGCTAACAATGAAATTAGGCTCGCCTTTGAAGAACTGAAACAAAAAAATATGCAGCAATATCATGTGGGTGAAAGGGTCAGATTGAAAAGAGGAACTGAACCGACAGAAGGTATCATTGAAAGAATAGGCAGCAGGACGATTGTTATAAATGTGAGCAATAACAAGATGATTGTATCACCCCGGATGATTGAAAAGATCAGTTAATCTGCTATCACACAAAATTTTGATTTTCGCAGGGCTGCGCCACGGCGCAGCCCTGTAAATAAATAAATATCAATATCTTTGGTTATATCACACGAAGCGCTGGAAAGTTAATTAACTTTTATAAAACGGTGATATAATACTGCATCAAGTTTATTCCATAATTCAGTATCTGTTTCCCAGGCTTCATTATATAATACATGATTATGGATTGTATCATAGATTGCCTGATCTGGCCAGTAACCTTCAACTAGAAATTTAAACTCCGTAATAGAATCGCCCTGAATCTGCCAGAGCTCATAGCCGGCATCAGGATAACCGATTTCATCAATTGCCTTATTGATACGTTCCAGTGATATGAGTATCTCTGATGGGTCAACGGTTATCGAATCAATCCAAAAAGATACACTTTTCAGGGTGTTCTCAAGTTGAACGGTCTGTTGGGACTCTTTCTTTGAGGGAATGCATGAAAAGGTTATGACAACAAAGGCTGTCAGAAATCCGATCAAAACAATTTTTGTTTTCATGTTTTAAGAATTAGGATTTAAATTGAAAATCATCAAGTTAATGAAAAAATCAATGAAGTGAAAAATAATATTCCTTTAAAGCAGGTAAAACAGACAGTGATTGCTTAATATATTTTTTACTAAATTGCTTATTCATCTTCACACAATATCAACAGGAAAAAAATAGGGTTACACATTCGCTTCATAATTTATTAAATAATGCAACATCATAAATTAAAAACTGCTGTTATAGGAGTTGGCAAGATGGGGGAGATGCATGCCAGGATCTATTCCGAACTGCCTCATTCAGAGTTGGTGGCTGTTGTAGATTCAAATATGGAGAAAGCAGAAGCTTCGGCTGATAAGTATAAATGTAAAGCATATAAGGATTATAGAGATATCCTGGATAAGGTTGAAGCTGTAACAATTTCCACTCCTACAAGTACTCATTATGAGATCGGGTCGGTATTTCTCAGGCATAATATTCCGGTGTTAATTGAAAAGCCCCTGGCAACTGATGCCAGGGAAGGCAGGAAACTTGTTGATCTGGCAGGGAAAAAGAATACCATTCTTGCTGTGGGCCACTCCGAACGCTGCAACCCGGTTGTGCAGGCTATGGAAAGGATGGAAATAGAGCCAAGGTTTATTGAAGCTATACGTGTGAGTCCATATCCTTTCCGTTCAGGAGACATAGGAGTGATATTCGATGTCATGATCCACGATATCGATATCATTCTTTCCCTGATACACAGTCCAATTAAGAAAGTTGACGCGATCGGTGTGAATGTGATTGACAGAATGGAAGATATCTGCAATGCAAGAATTTATTTCGAGAACGGATGTATTGCCAGTCTGACTGCTTCCAGACTGGCATTCAGAACCGACAGGAAAATCAGGGTATTCAGTCAGAAAGCCTACATGAGTGTTGATTTTTTTAAGAAAACCGGTATTATCATTAAAGCAGATCCCAATGTTGATGTTTTAAAATGGATCAGGGAGAAAAAGGATGACAAGGATTTTAATCCCCTTACAGTTGAGTGGCAGAAATTATTAAAGATAGAGGAGCTTGAAGTGGATGATACTGAACCCCTGCGTCTTGAACAGGAATCATTTCTGAATGCTGTGAAAGGGCAGAAAACAAAACCTGAAGTAACGGGGGAAGAAGGCCTTGCTGCACTGGAATGTGCTGAGAAAATTATCAGATCAATCCAGAAAAACCAATGGTTCAGTTAAATAAAGTTCACATTAAATGAACATATGTTCTTTATTTTTATTATCTTTGCAGGAGAATTTAGAAAAAAACAATCATTAGAATTGAGTAAGATCATTGCAGATAAAGGTTATAAGATTCTTTATGGTTGATTATTACAGTCAGGAATTCTCCAAACAATGCCAAACAGAAGAAGATTCAGGCGGGTTATGATGCCACCCAGAATGGAAGGTTTTAAACCTTTTGGAATTCCAATGAGAAATCTGGAATCCGTTGTTCTTCTTTTTGAGGAATTTGAATCAATCAGGTTAACAGATTACGAAAACCTCACACAGGCCCAGGCTGCACGAAGGATGAATATTTCGCGGCCGACCTTTACCCGCATTTATGAAAAAGCCCGAAAAAATATAGCAGAGGCTTTTGTAGAAGGAAAAGCTATCCTGATTCAGGGAGGGCATTATATAACAGATGATTATTGGTACAGGTGCTTCGATTGCAATGAGGTGATGATCACCATGAAACCTGTCAAATTTTGTCGTAAGTGTAATTCTGAGAATATCATTCAACTTAATACACATTTAACAGATGCAGATGTATAATAAAAGAGGTAAAAATAAACTGGAAGAATATTGTATATGTGTTCATTGTGATACTAAAATTCTTCATGTACGTGGCATTCCATGCAGGGAAAATAAATGCCCGAATTGCGGCAGGACCATGTTCAAGGAAGGTTCGTATCATCACCAGTTATTCCTGAATAAAAAGGAAAAGAGGAAAAAGGAATAATATGGCAGTTTTAAACTTATAAGGTTTTCTTGACTCTCCCCACCCAGCATGTAATGCCGTTTCGGCAGGCAGGCTGTCCTCCCCTCTGTGCAAGCAGTGAGGGGAGGGATCAATATCAATGATTAATTGAAAATTTTTTAAAAAAAATTATTAAAAGTGAACATATGTTCATTTAAATTATTATATTTGTATGTGAAATAATTAAATTTTCAAATCATGATCATTGCTATACCATCATCAGGAAATACAACGGATTCACTCATCAGTGAGCGTTTTGCACGCTGTGCATGGTTTTGTTTATATAATAATGAAACCGGTAAGGCAGAATTTATTCAAAATACTTCAAAAGATTTACCGGGAGGAGCGGGACTGCAGGTTGTAGAATTTCTTGCAGATAAAAAGGTGACTTCAGTTTATGCAACTGAAGTAGGACCGAAGGCTGAAAATTTAATGCAAAAATTGAATATCAAAATAGTACTTGTCAATTCACAGAAAACAATTAGTCAATTAATAATTATGTTTAACAATAAAAATTAAATGTTATGCCAGCAGGAGACAGAACCGGTCCATGGGGGCAAGGTCCCCGAACCGGAAGAGGATTAGGTTTTTGTACGGGTTTTGATTCCCCGGGATATACCAGGTCTTTTGGAGGTGGTATGGGAAGAGGATTTCGATTCAGGGGCGGCAGAGGGATCGGCCGCGGATTTCATGGAAGAAAGGGCGGGTGGATGCACGAATATGATCAGTATCATATACCTCCTTTTCACGGGTATTATGAACCATCCGGGGAAGATGAGCTGAAGTTTCTTAAAACAGAGGCTGAACAGTTGAAAAGATATCAGAAAGATCTTGAAAAACGGATCAGTGACCTGGAAAAAGAGAATAATTCTGAACAGCGT
>CAZRHW010000219.1:0-3840 GCA_964599785.1 uncultured Bacteroides sp.
GGTTAACTCTTAAAAATTATCCTAATCATTATGAAATATACTAAGAAGAAACATTTTAAATTATTGAATATCAATAAAGTACTACTGTATTAATGATTCATGTTTATTATTTAATTATTTCAATCGCACAACAGATTAGGAATTATTCAATATTTTAAAAGACTTACTTTTTTTGATGTTAAGAACTATGGCATATTCCGAATACAACCTTCTTTTCTTAACTTTCGGAAATTTTTGTATTGTTGGGGCATGATCATGCGTTTCCTGATAAATATCTCATGGCATAATTGTTGGAACAGATGATTTAAACCATATAAATGTTCAGAAGAATATTCATATTGGTTATTTTACTTTTTTTACCGTTGACTGGATTCACACAGGATTCCATCAGGACGTCGAGGGATATTTATGTCGCCCGGGGAATTGTGATTGATGGGGATACGGTATGGGTTTCAGAGATTGATGAGGTCATTATTTTCCCGGAAAAATCATTCAATAATTTCTGGCAAAGAAGAAGATATACGCGGTTAATCATTAATGTTAAAAAGGCCTATCCATGGGCCAAACTAGCCGGGAAAACACTGGAAGAGGTGAATACTCATTTGTTAAACCTAAAAACGGAACAGGAGCAAAAAGAATATATCAAACGAACAGAACAGGAACTTCTTGATAAATATACGGAAGACCTGAAAAAATTGACCATCACCCAGGGTAAGATACTCGTTAAGCTGGTTTACCGGGAAACCGGTGCCACTTCCTATGACCTTGTTGAATTTTACAGGGGCAGATTCAGTGCATTTTTCTGGCAGGCACTGGCACGACTGTTCGGGTCAAACCTGAAAATGGGGTATGACCCACATGGTGAAGACAGGTTAATAGAAGAAATTGTTATATTGATTGAGAACGGCCAGCTTTAATCCGCCTTCTCCACCGACCGGCGGATTTGACGGACGGGAAGGTATGGTTTAGTTCCCCGGAGCTTGTTCCGGAATTCAGGGTCCGGGGTTTGCTCCGGGATTCATAACAGTTGATTTTATCAGATCAGATCAAGTATTGCTTTTACCACATTTTCAGCTCCTTCAGCAATCTGAACGATATTGGCATCAAGCATATAACATGGGGTTGTAACAACTTTGTATTTAGTATCCACAACTATGTCACCATGCCCTGTGGTGATATGTTTTGCCCCGAGTTTTTCAACCGAGGATGCAGTACCCTGATCCTGACCAATTGTAAGTTCAACATTTCCAAGAACTTTGGCCAGTATAACAGGTGAGATGCATAATGCCCCGATAGGTTTACCAGCTTGCACCATATCCTTAATAGCTTTTTCAACTTCCGGTAAAACCTTGAGATTGACTCCATCAAATGCAAATGTTGAAAGGTTTTTAGCAACACCAAAACCTCCCGGGAATATTACAGCATCATAATCGGCTGATCTGAATTTGCTTAAAGGGCTTATCTTTCCCCTGGCAATTCTTGCAGATTCAATAAGAACATTTCTTTGTTCATTCATTTCCTCACCTGTCAGATGGTTGATAACATGGTGTTGCATGATATCCGGTGCGAAAATATCATATATTGCCCCATGTTTTACAATTGCATAGAGGGTGAGTGTGGCTTCGTGGATTTCAGCGCCGTCATAAACACCACATCCTGCCAGAATAACAGCAATTTTTTTTGAATTTGACATATTTGTTAGTTTAAATGGTTATTTGATTATAATATGTTGATTTGTAAAATATCAAAAATTTGATATTTCTTTATAAATAAATATAAGGCTTCTCGCAGATTAACGCAGATATAAACGCAGATTAACGCAGATAAAATGGAGTCCGGATTTAATAATTTGCGAATATCTGTGGTAAAATCTGCGGTAATTTGCGAGAAATAAAAAGATTATTTTAATAATTTATCCCTTTCGGGGAATTTATTTTGTCACAGAAAATTAAAATAAAATCTTTATATCATCAGTTAATTACTTTAAAATTATTCATTTTTCATCTTATATGAAACCGAATCCTTCTTTTTAGACTACTTTACATGAAAAGAACATTTATCGCTGTTAAGATTATTCCGGAAGATAATATGCTCAGCATCCTTCAGCACCTGAAGGAAAGCTTAGCCGGAGGGAAAATTAAATGGATTGAACCGGATATCTTACACATTACCCTGTTTTTTCTCGGAGACACAGACGATAAACTTATTCCTGTAATTGCAGAAAAATTACAACTGCTATCCCACGAATTCCCGCCATTTGAACTGGAGTTCAGAGAAGTCGGATTATTCAGGAATATACATGATCCCCGCATTATCTGGATTGGGACCAGGGAAAACCAAACTATCAGGATGTTACATTCCGGCATTGATAATGAGCTTGCCGGTTTAGGATTTAAGACAGAAAAAAAAGAATTCAGACCTCATCTCACTGTAGGCCGGATTAAATGGATCGGGGATATTTCAGCATTAGAAGAGGTGTTAAGGCTTTATAAAAACCACGAAGTCCAGCAGTCCGGGATTGACAAAATAATATTCTATGAAAGTATTCTTAAACCGTTTGGTCCGGAATACATACCGATTGCGAAAATTCCTCTTGGTGGGTGAATTTAAACGTTTCTACCTTTAATAATTGTCAGCAGTGTGTAAATGATTATTTGAAAATCGACAAACAGGGACATATTCTCAATATAAATCAGGTCATATTCAAGCCTTTTAACCATCTGATCCACGTTTTCAGCATACCCGAATTTTACCTGTCCCCAGGATGTAATTCCCGGTTTAACTTTATGCAGGTGCACATAGTGAGGGGCCTTTTTTACGATCTGGTCTATATAATATTGTCTTTCGGGACGTGGTCCGACAAGTGACATTTCACCTTTTATGACATTCCAGAAATTGGGAATTTCATCCAGCTTTCTTTGTCTGAGGAAACGACCAAACGCAGTCAGCCGTGAATCATTTTTTTGGGTTAGTTCAGGTCCGTTACTCTCAGCATTATCATACATCGACCGGAATTTATAAAGAATAAAAGGTTTACCAAAACACCCCATCCTTTCCTGTTTTATTAAAACCGGACCTTTTGAACTCAGCTTTACACCGATGATGATGAATAGTGTCAGAGGACTTAATAATACCAGTGCAATAACTGAGAATAGCAGATCAATGATCCGCTTCAGATTTGTCTGCCAATGGGGCATCAGGTCATGTGTGATCCGGATGAGTGGTGTTCCGAATATGGTTTCAATCTTAACTTTTCCTGTCAGTATATCATGAAGGTCTGGTATGGCTTTAATAACTACCTGGCATTCATTCAGGGTATTCATAATTCTGTTGATTGAATCATGTTCTGATGACTCCAGTGCGACAATAACCTCTTCTATCTGGTATTGATCTACAACTTTTTTAAGATCGGAAAGTGATCCAAGTTGCGGAATGAAACCGGATAATTGTGTCCCATTCTTATTATTAACAGGGATAAAACCTACGATTCTGTTTCCAGTCGATCTCTCCTGGTTATCAATTTCCTGGTAAACTTCAATAGCTCTTTCATTACTTCCAACCATCAGGGTATTAAAGCCGATGATACGCCGGTGAATTTTACTCGTTGTAATGGCTGTGATGATAAATCTGGGTATATAGGTGAGGGTAAAGTGTATGACGAAAAGCATGAAAAATGAAGTGTAATAACTCCTGTATGATACAATAACATCATCAAGTATCAGTGCAAAGAATAATACTGTTACACCTATCAGGCTGCAGAAGAAAGTCTGTCCGAATTCGTTAAGCCTGGATTTATAGTAGGGATTTTTATAGAATCCTGTCAGATTATAAAACAGTACC
>CAZRHW010000219.1:3850-5299 GCA_964599785.1 uncultured Bacteroides sp.
GATAATAATTCCAAGAATGAATCTGGAACCAAGTTCAAGGGGGATCTGGTAACCGAAAACCTGCGGTTCAACAAAAGTCTTACGGTAAATATAAAACAATATCCAGCTTAGCGCGGCAGCACTAAGGTCAAAAAACAGGTATAGCAGGGCCTGCGCCTTCTTATTCACTGATAATCAGGTTATTATGGTTTCGGTGTTGATCCGGATTCGTCTAGGGTAAACGATTATCCTTATTTAAATGATAACCTGATTATTTTAAAAAAATTGTGTAAAAAGATGTTTTATTTAACACCTGGTCATAAAATTTTTTCAGGTTATTTAATATAGAATTGAGTGTTGCGGCCCCCATATTTCCCCTTTTTCACGTATACGGAACAGGCAGATAGTATACAGGGGGTCATACACATGGTTTACACTTTCACAAATTTATTTTTCCTGAAATTGATAACAAAAATACACGTCATAAGATACATTCTTCAGATAATTGCGGACGCAAAGGATATTTTTTCAAGTATTTTTCGTGAGATGAAGTAAGTATGATAGCCGCTTTCGGAATGATTGAGGTGAAAGGAGTTACTGAGTATGTTTTTTGCGAAACAGGAAAGTTCATCAGCAAAGGGATAATTTCCGGATACCATGATTATATCGGAGGAATTTTTATGGTTTGATTTCTCAAAATTAGTCAGGCTGATAGAATGATTATTAAAATCAATATCGATATATTGTTTTTCCTGATGTATCCGGCATGAGAACCTGTCTGATGAGGAATATCTGCTTGAGGTTATATTGGCCACACACCCGTTATTAAACTCAATCCTGGCATTAATAACATCAGGCATTCCATTGTTTGGCGGGATACCTACAGCCTGAAGCTTTTTCATTGCAGCCTGGTTTATATAAACAGCAGGTTGGATGCTATGGTACAGGTTTTCTATCAGGGATTCCGTGGAATTTAACGATTCTTTCCTGATCTCAACGTATACAGGATTCCGGATATATGTTGTTGCCACCTGCAATACTGAATGATAAGGAATGGTTTGAATAACTTTCAGAAGGACATTAGCTTCTTCAGCCAGTTTGAACAGGTCATCGACCAATCCGAGATCCAGGTTCAGTGGATTCCCGATCAGAACATGCCGGGAGTGTTTCAATGTCAGGGCGATTAAATGATATATTTCATAAGTAACTTTTGGAAAGAACAGGGCATCGGAGGAGTGAATCAATTTTAATGTACCGGCAAGATCAGGGAAATTATCGTGCGTATTTTCCCCCGACTCCCCATTCGGGTGCAATGAGGAAAATCCTTCAAATGCGAAATCAGATGATTGTTTGATGGCATCTAAGTATTCATTTGAAACAGGATCCCTTCCAATTATGCCTATTTTAAGCATTAAGAATCAGAGTTTTTGCAAACATAAATTATTTAGGTGACCTTTTTTTTATTTTTTT
>CAZRHW010000220.1:0-5298 GCA_964599785.1 uncultured Bacteroides sp.
ACCTGTAGTGGTTATAAAAAGGTCGGCTATAACAGGACCGGTAAAGGTAAAGTCTCCCTGCAGGTCACCTGTCTGATAAACCATTACATCCGGCCTTCTTGATGCAAAGCGTTGATCATCAGTCAAATATGTGGATGTTCTTCGGAGGTGGACATCTTCTGTATAAGGAACCGGTTTCATAGGGTCGGAAATATATTCGTCAAAACTCTCCTTAACAGCAGGAGATTGAAATGTCAGACCGTTTCCCATTTGAAAATACAGGTTGACCTCAGAAGTGTTTTCAGGTGGCCAGGATTCAAAATCATACCATTTATTAGTGCCTGTGACAAAAATGGATGCTTCCGAAAGGTCCAGGGTTCCTTTGTCCTTCAGATAATAATTAAAGAAATGCAATATTTTTTCTTCGCCAGATTCAGAAGTATTAGCTTCCCAATATATATTTCCCAGGTGATCTCCCAAACCAAAAGCCCACTGACCGTGTGACCAGGGTCCCATCAACAGGCGGTTGGAGGCGGCCGGAGAATTTTGGGTCTCAATAGCTTTATATGTATTCAGTGTACCATAAAGATCTTCTGCATCAAACCATCCTCCGACAATCAATACGGCAGGTTTAATATTTTTCAGATATGGCAGTGGTGTTCTGGCTTTCCAGAAATCATCGTAATCCGGATGTTTCATCAGATCCTGCCAGAACAGGATTGAATCACCAAAATAATTTTTAGTAATATTATTAATTGACCCCAAATCAAGAAAGAATTTATAATTATCACGGTGAGGCCAGGGAAATCCGGAATTCCCCCTTCTTGTAGGCTCCGGACGCGGTCGGCCGAATCCATAATAAAAATTTGTTGCATCCATGACAAAAAATGCACCGTTGTGATGAAAATCATCACCGATAAACCAATCTCCGATTGGGGCCTGAGGTGATACAGCTTTGAGTGCCGGATGAGCTTCGGGGAGTGACATGGTTGAGTAATAACCCGGATAGGAAACGCCATGTATGCCGACTCTCCCGTTATTACCCTGAACATTATTTACCAACCATTCAATAGCATCATAGGTATCGCTGTTATCATCGATATCCTGATCTGATTTTTTATCAGGAATAAATGGTCTGACATCAATAAACTCCCCTTCACTCATATAGCGTCCGCGGACATCCTGAAAGACCAGGATATATCCTTCATCGGTATATTGGGTCAGGATCCCGAGATATGTAGAATATTCTTTTTCTCCCCTTGGCTCAGAATTATAGGGAGTTCGTATCATTAATATCGGGTGTTTTTCACTTTTATCTTTGGGAGAATAGATGGAAGTAAACAGATGGATTCCGTCGCGCATCGGTATATAAACTTCACGTTTTTCATAAAATTGTTTGATATACTCCGGACTGGTTTTTGGGGGTTCAAGTATTTTACGGCCAAATTCCAGTGTATGTACTTCTCCGTTTTGAAGGATCAGATCGCCTGCAAGTAGTGAATAATCCGGATTCGCATTTCCCTTATAGTTGGCATTAAGTACAGGGATCGTAAAGTTTATCGTATTTTCGATAAAGGTTATTTCCTCAAGCGGTATGTCATATACGCCCTGGTCTGGACTGTCAAATGTTGCTTTAACGCTTTCATGATCATCCTGGATATGGATGTTAAAACGTAAAGACCGGTTCTGAATATGAAGCATTCCGTACCAATCGCCGGTAATATCCTGTGCGCTCAGTACCGGGAACATCAGCGTTGAGAAGATCAGGAAAAGTGATTTTTGAAAAGTTTTCATGGTATTAAACTGATTTATTATGGTGCAAATTAACAGTTTTTCCTTTTCCGGAATATTTTTCCGGTAAGTTTTAAGCTGTTTTCTTCTGAGTTTTATCCTCCTTAAAAGAAACATTTAATGGATTGATTTTTTCACCCCAATAAACTGTTGTATGTGGAAAGGGTATTTCAATCCCCTGATGGTCGAATGCTTTTTTCAACCTCCTAAGATATTCCCGTCCGACCGACCATTGCATAACAGGAAGGGTTTTAAACCGGGCTTTGATGATAACGGCGCTATCATCAAATTTGTCCACTCCTGCTATCTCCAGCGGTTCGATTATCTTTTCTTTATAATCGGGATCATTCATCAGCTCATCACCTACTTCCTTCATGATAGCAGAAACCACATCGGTATCTTCTTTATAAGCAACACCGATGTCGAAAACAGTGGCCGACCATATTTTAGTCATATTGGAAAGTGAATTGATTTTGCCATTCTGAAAAATATGCATGGTGCCTGCAAAATCGCGTAATGTAATTGTTCTGAGTTGTATGCCTTCCACAAGGCCTCCGGTACCATTAATCACTGCTACATCACCTTTTCTGATCTGATTTTCCAGAAGCATAAAAAACCCGGAGATAAAATCCCTGACAAGTTCCTGGGCGCCAAAACCAATGGCCAGCCCTACAATTCCTGCACCGGCAAGAATAGGGCCGATGTTCAGTCCCAATTTGCTCAATAAAATAATGATGAAAACTGTCAAGACAACTATTCTGATAATCCTCCGCAGAACATTCAGCAATGTTTCAATCCGTTTGGCGGTTTCAGCTGATTCCGGTTCCTCTTTATCTGCCAGTCGGCTGATGATGGTTTTTCTCAACCTTTTATTCAGAAACCTGTTAAGCCTCAGGATGACGAATGTTGTAATTACCAGGACGAGTATCGCCGGTAGTTGAGAAGTGGACCATTTATACAATCCTTCCAGAAGACTTGTCAAATAATCGAGAAAGTTAAGATTTTCCATGATGAATTGTTTTAATATGAATGATTAGATATGATGCAATCTATGTAAATTGATTTGCCAAATTAATATATTCTGGCGATATAAGAAGGCTAAGGCTGAGGAAGAAGAGGTCGCAATGGTCGCAATGGTCGCAAGAAGAAGAAGGCTAAGGCTGAGGAAGAATGGTTCCTGGTTCCTGGTGGGTGTGGGTGAAGTGTGTGAGATCACTCATACCATGACTCGAAGTCATGGTATGAGTATGAAAACTAAGATTGAAATAAGTCATCCCGACGATGCGCAGCGAGGAGGGATCTCGTCTAAATTACTGTTTCGCTATTTCGATTCAGTTTCGTCTTTCGCTTTCTTGTTTTTACCTGCCTGCCGGCAGGCAGGAATATGCGAATATATGCGAGAAGCCTTTTACAAGTTATTAGATCGTTAAAAACCTATTTTTCTATAAGTTGTGAAAGAGCTCCATAGTATTTCATTGATCCCTGAATCCCGAGATGTCATAAATATCAATGTCATTATATTCTCCGATCTTATCTTTTACAAATGGTGTAATATTTTTATTATAGTACAATGTGTCGATATAGATAAACAGATAATCGGCACCCTGATTGATTTTACCCATGATTTTTGCGCTGTCCAGATCGGTTGAAAAGTCTGTCCATCCTTTCTGGTTCATGAAATAAAGGGAAATATTTACACTTCCATCGGGGAGACAAAGTACTTTATCTTCCGGTCCGATACCAATAGAACGCAGATAGGGTGTTATATTTTCAAAACGATGCATATAAGCCTGGTAACTTTCATTCATCCATCCGGAATATCTTTCTTTCATTCTATCCATAGTAAATCCCAGGTTGTAAATAATCAAAGCCCCAATCATTAAACGAAAGATTATTGATCTGAAAATAAAAGGGTAATGTTTTTTTAATAAATCCAACAGGGTAACGAATATTATTGGTGCGTGAATAAAAAGATTGATTACATAATAATCATGGTTCTTAAGTGGTCTGAAAAAAAGTATCAGAAATAAAATATTCCCGGCAGTAAGCGTAGCTGTCAGAAGGTATAAGAACCGGTTTGCTTTCCTGAATGAGACAAGAATAAAGATTAAAGCTGTAAGCAGAAACAGATGCATGGAGAGATGAAAATAACTCCGTTTTATTTCTTCTTTAAAACCCAGAAATATATCATATATCTGGATCTTGTCCAGATCCCAGATGGGCAATATCCCAACCAGAAATAAATTAGCGTTGTAATGTTTATTATAGCTATAGGCATACAAGTACCAGCTGGTAATAACGCCGGTAACGAGTATAAAGGGTATGATCTGTATGAAGGGCTTAGTAAATAATTTCCTGCCGTTTTTAAGTTTAAAAATACCGGTTATTTCTCCTGTAAAAAGAACTGAGATGGCAACAAAACTTATGGCTGAAGGTATTTTCAATAAACCACCCAATGCGAAAAATCCAAATGAAATCCACAGATAACCGGATTTTTCTGATTTATAGAATAACCAGAAAAAATACCAGCCAATCATAGCTAATCCAAATGCCGGAACATTAACCAGGAAATTGTTGGCATAAAAGACAATGGTGGGCGATACAAACAACATCAAAACTGCAAAAAGAGCCCAGACAGAATCTTTAAGGAGATCTTCGATTAACTTCATCAGAGCCAGCAATCCTGTAATAAAGATCAGCAGATTTAACAGCCTGTAAATGAATTCATGGTAGCCAAAAACCTTCCATAGTTGTGCCACTGTGTAGTAGATCAGCGGGAAATCACTCACTGTCTTTCCGGTTCCGTCATGTCCGAGGAAATGTACAGCAGGCTCAAGGAATGGATTTTTATCCTGGTAGTAGTTCATGGTGATAGAAAGACAATCACACTGCCTCCAGTGATGAATACCCTGAGTCCGGAGGAAAAGGATTTCGTGGTAATTGTATAGAACTGAAAACAGGAGGATCAGGATAAAGAAGATCGGGACAGAAAATTTCGGGAAATAGTTTATCTGTAATCTGGAACTGAACGATGTTGCCTTTTTGAAAATATTATTTACAGCGATAACTATTTTCCTTGAACTATTTGACAACCAGCTCATTAGTATATTTCTTTCAATCCTGAAGCCCGGTGCAACCCTGGTGGTAAAAACCAGCTAGAATCACATTGACGATTATAAGTAAAGGAACAACAAATATATATGAAATCGTTCAGGTTCATATGAAGAAAGAAAGACAAATATCAATATTAAACCTGAGATTGAAACAAGTCATCCCGACGATCCCCCAAGAACTCGGGGGAGAAGAGTGAACTCGTAATTCCAGGCGGCCATCCAGGATATAGGGCAAAGTGTTATATAAAATTTGCTGAAAACTGAAAACAAGCTATAACAGGTGACTTTATCAGATCCGGCGAGATCCCTCAGTCGCTCCGCTCCTTCGGGATGACTTGATCCTAAAGACGCATGTGAATGATGGTAAAACTGCAACAACGATTATTGATACAGATCATCAATATCAGTTGAAGCT
>CAZRHW010000221.1:0-1646 GCA_964599785.1 uncultured Bacteroides sp.
GGCTTTTCTCAAAAAGTGGTTTTCTTAATTGTTGGCAACCTCGGTCTATATAAATAGCACTTGGTAAGACCATTCCGATACGCCCGTTTGTTCTAATAATTTCAAAACATTGTTCAATAAACAGCTTGAAAGTGTTTACATCACCAGATCCGAGAGCTTTGTAAGTAAGAGGTTGATGGAAGTAAGTAATTGTTTCGTCAAAAGTTTTGCAATAATCATCCCATTTTAAACGTATGCCAGGGTTTTTAATCATTAATTTTTTTGATTCGCTACCAGCCTTGTTCCGTTTGTAACTGCGAAATGCAGGAATATATGCAGAAAAGAATTCTTGGGAATTTGGCTTTACTTTATCCCAGGGGGGATTGCCAATTGTGGCGGAAAAACCACCCACCGCATTGGGACCGAAAACCTCAAGGAACTCCAACGGCCAGTGGAAGAAGTGGTGGCGGTCCCGATAAGCCTCGACCGATGCCAATATATCAGGAAAGACGGGATTTAAGGTGCCCACAACCGAATTTCCCTTCGCAAGCCGTTCGAAAATCCTCTTGTAGTCATCTGTTGGAATATCAGGACCCATCAGGTACGTGGCATATAAATCGGCCAATGGCCGTAAGGCAGAAATAGTCTCCAGAGCTTCGTCCAATACGGCTTTCTGAGTGTCGGTGTCGTCTTCGTCGATCCGTGTGATGGAAGCCACACCTTTGGCCCCCTCTGCTAAAAATCCTGAAAGATCATCATAGTCAAAGAGCAGCCTTTGTGAATCATCCTTCTTTTTACCACCCTTTTTGCGGTCAGGAATAGAGGCAAGCTGTTTCAAGGAACGGATGCCGATCAGGCTGTTCCCGCAGCGCAGGTGATGATCAAGGAACGTCAACCGGTGCTCGATAGCAAAGCAGTTGAGCCAGAGTGAGAGCTTGGCCAGGTTAACAGCTAGCGGGTTTAAATCCACTCCGTATATGCAATGACGAGTGATGCGCCGCCGCCAGTCGTTCGGGTTGCTGGTAATCTAAACCGTCATTCCCTCGACATAAGGCACTTCATCAAGCAGGGCGACGACCAACCCGGCCATCTGGTTTGAGGCATCCACCAGAAAGTGCCCGCTACCCATAGCCGGGTCACAAACCTTGAACTGAAGGACCTCTTCTTCTGTAAAACGCTCAACCAACGCCGCTGCAGATTGAGCCGCACCGCGCCGGGTACCGGTATCATACCCTTTTTGCGCCTGCTCCAGAAAGTCATTGAATCTGTTCCTGTATTCCTTATCGAAGGTCTTACGAAGAGGCTGAACAATAGTTTTTTCGTTGAGAAAACGCACCAGTGATTCCGGCGTGTAATATGAACCGGTCTGTTTGCGCTCCAGGGCCGATTCTCCAAAATAGACGTCCCCCTTCTTAATCAGAGTATCGCCTGCCTTTTTCGTTGTCTGGGAGGCCAACAGTATCTCCATGCCTTTTTGGGTGCGACGGCGAATCCGATCCGCGTCCGCAAGTAGGACAGTATATTCAAGGATATTTTCGTAAAGTTCTCCCAGGTGTCGTACTTCCAGGTCTTCGTAAGGTATGGCATATTCCCCATCAGATTCGTTGTCGTAAGGTTCGACAAACGATAGCAAATAGAGGGCTCGGGATAAAAAATCATTGCGCATT
>CAZRHW010000221.1:1656-5271 GCA_964599785.1 uncultured Bacteroides sp.
GTCGTCAAACAGGCCGCCATCGTAACCCATGATGCCATATTCCGGATCACCGTCGTTAACAGCACCAATCAAGCCCTTTAAATGCTTCCATAGGTCGTACTGATCTGTGTCGCGGCGCTGTCCCCAACGGAATTTGTGGGCCTCCGTGCAAAGCGACTGGATGGAGTGTCGTCTATAAAGATCAGCCTTTTCCGGGTCCGTCGGTAGCAACCTGCGGGCTTCGGCGTAGAAAAGAAAAAGGCAGCGGTAAATCAGTTTGACCGCGCTTTCAAATATTTCGGCGCGCTCCGCTTCGGTGTATTCAGATCCGCTTTTTTGGGTATCAAAAATGAATCCGTTACAGATGTATTGCAAAACTTCGTCCACCTGGGCGAGAAACGGCTTTTTAACACGTTCTTCAAGTACCAGCTCCGATTGATCCCTATCGTGATCGAGTTTGCATTTGTAAATGCCGACGGATTCGTCACGACTGGTTTCTTCCGAGTCATCGGTTTCTTCAGCAATAAATGAATCCTTGTGAAAGAAGCGCTCAAAAAGCCCGTATTCAGCCTCGTCCGAGCCTTCTAAAGCTTCTGCTAAGGGGAGTTCTACGTAGTCTTCATATGGCCTGGAACTCTTAGTGGAGTAAAGCCGCCACCGGGCACCATCTGTAAGAATACCCCAATTGAGCTTTCGCTGTTTGAGTTGGGCCAGCAGCTTGGCGGGATAGAAACGGCCAACAGATGTGTCATCAATTTCCGTTCCAGGCGGGACGAGGCAAAGGACACTGATGCACTTGGTGAACCCCCAGTCTTCATAGAGCGGGTAAACGTTGGGGGCTGCCGGGCTACCTGGAGGGACAAATTCAAGGTAGCCCAGCGCCTGTTTCATAAATGAATCCCAAAGTGACTCTATATCTTGGGTGTTGCGGGAACGCCAAGTCTGAGCAAGCGTAGCCATACGCCCTTGCGCTGCATCGTTAAGTGTGACGCTATCTTTCAATTCATCGATGAAAAGCGAACTGAACAGGCCATTGTTTTTCATAACGCCAGGGTCTCCTTTTGATCTACTACAAACGTGTACTGACGGAAACGTTGTCCAAAGTCATACCTTGCAAGCAACTTGTCGTATTGAAGAACGAATAGCAGGCAAGGGCTTTTGTTCCAGGTCTGTACTTGACTGGCGAACTCTTCAACACTATTCGATTGGCCAGTCCATGTGGCTTTGAGAAACTCCATGCCAGAAATAATCAGCACCGGAGCCTGGCTCCGGTCTTTCAGAAAATCGAAAACGTTTCGGACCAAGAACTGTCCGATCCCATTGCTGAGCGCCAAGTCTTTAGAAAAAAGCTCCAGCAGGTTGATATGTTCCGAATTTGTCTGGCGGGCCAGTTGGGCGGCCCACTCTTTCTGACCCTCATACTCGTGAGTGAGTACTACCGCAGCCCTTCCTTTAGGTCGCCGTGCCAGCTCTGTCACGAACTGAACCATGTTGACGGGATCGCTCATACGAAAATGCCTCCTGGCAACTCATTTGAATCCACATACGGCTCCCGATTCTCAAAATACGCGGTGAGGAATTCAATTGCAGAAAAGCCCGGCTTAAGTCTGATCTGATCGAGATTGTGAGTGGTTTCGTATCGCAGCCAGCCACGGTCATGGAGTCCTTCGACCTGCTGGCGGAACAAAGCCGCATCGAGCCCAAAGACCATAGCTGGTGAACCCGGCGTGACCGATAGCTCGCCGACCTGAAAGAGTTGGGCTTCATTCGAAACAAAAAAATCGTAAATCATGGCTGTGAGGACAAGCGGAGTGAAACTGGTTTAACGTCGGCGATATAGCCGCTCATCATTCGACCGCTGCAATAATTCCAATTTATTGAAATTTTGCTCCACATAAGCGTCGATGACAAAACGAATCTCCTTGGGCACATGGCCTTTGATTGTTTTATCTGTGTATTGACCTCTCAGTTTATTTTGAAAGTATTCCTGCCACTCCTCCTGAGTCATGGCAGACTCTTCCGGTAATAAACGATTAAACGCTTCAAACCAGATCAAATTCTGATACGACCCTGCAGCCTTGTAATGGCACCATTCGAGACTACCTATATTTTCCAAGAAAATGTCGTGAGTAGCAATGATTAATCCGATGGGTGTGAGGATTTGCACTTTTGGCTTAATCAAGCCCATTGCCGTTCCCATGCTCACGAGACCTTCTACCTGCCGATCAGCGAGGCCAGTGTTTTCCTTTAATACTTTTCGTTTGATTCTCTTTGACTCTCTTTGCTCAAGAAGAAAATTCAGAACACGAGCGAGTTGATCGAATTCCAAGAGATAATTGTTGCTAACTTGAAGCTTTCGTCGGATGCTCATTTTGTCGAAGGATTTTTTTTTTGAACTCAGAACCGCTCGTTTAATCTTCGATTTCGGACCTATGTCACCGCGACTGGACGAGTTTTGCCGCTCAATTTTTGATTGGCCTGCAGGGCCTGGATGAGTTTTGATTTCCTCTGGCTTGTTGGGCCTTGAACTTAGTGTTGATAATTTTGGTGTTGGTGCATTAGGCGGATCTTCAAAAAGCTTCAATTGATTGGCATCTCCACCTTTTGTCAGTGAAAGATTTTTTTCAGTAGAAATTGTTCCTGACTTAATGAAATCCACAACCTTCAAAAGGGTAATGGATGTCTGCCCGAGTCCTTTAACCTTGCAAAGCTCATCTGGAGGAGCGGAAAGAACCTGTTCAAGGCTGCCAAAGATCTTGACGAGCTCTTGCGCAAGCGGTTTGACATCCTCACGTTCAATAGCAAATGTGAGAAGCAGCTCCAGTAGTGCTTCATCAGTGTACGACTCCGAAGCTTTGGCCAAAAAGCGCTTTCTTAATCTTTCCCTGTGGCCTTTATTTTTATACTCGGGTTTTTCACTCATTTATATTGAGATATTCTGTTTTTGGTTTAAATTTATTCCAAAATAATGATAGTATATCAGGTATTCTAAGTTATCCTTTTGGAATTGGAATTTTTGATTAATACCAAGCGTTGTTTTCAAGTATTTCAATAAGTCGGCCTTTGGCATCTGAAGATTCTATAGGCCGTACATAAGTTTCTGCCTTAAACCTCAGCATTTTTTAGTAAAATTAATTTTATCTCCATAACATTCCTTTTGCCCAGTCTTATATAGAACATAAGTCATCCAATTTATAAAGTGTCTAAAGAGCTAAAGTGAACTAAAATGAGCTAAAGTTTAAACCAAAGACCAAGGGCCAGGGCAAGCAGGGTTCTGGTTTCAAGGTGTCAAGTGTCAGGATACTAATGCAAGCTCCTTGGTATTCGGGATCTTTCTCGATCCAGATCATCAGCGTTCATCCGTGTCCAAACTCTTTTTTCACCAAACTACGCAGGCAAAAGTCCACGGCGGTCTGTTTGATGCCTTTTATTTGCATCACCTTCACTCCCTTCTGGCGCAAAAGCCCCACGAGCAGGACAATCAGCAGGTCGACGGTGGAGGCAACATTCACCGGATAGAACTCGGCACTGGCAATGCCGGCCTCAAGGCAGCCGGTCAGGTAATTTTTGAGACGTCTGTGCATGGTTTCGATGTTCCGGCGGCACACGCCGTCAGGGTCCTTGAGCCGGGCCGGG
>CAZRHW010000222.1:0-5256 GCA_964599785.1 uncultured Bacteroides sp.
GACACTTTATATCAGCATCTGTTTTTTCTTCTACAGGCTGTTTATGAGGAATGACCCGGATTTCAGAACTATCAGGTTTTTTCTGATTGCATCGATTATCATATCACTTATACTGCCACTGAGTAATTTTTCTATTGACCCCGGGATCTCCATACCTGCTGTAACCGGATCAGGTAGCACGGATAATATAACTTCTCCGGTAATTCATTATACCATTACAACAGGAGTTAACGGAAAAGTCTTATCCAAAGGGGTCCCCGGGAATGTCAGGTCCGTACCATGGCTTATGATTATTTCAGTTTTGTATTTTATGATAGTTGCTTTTTTTCTTATCCGGATTACGAGACAACTTTTCATTGTTATGGCATGTTATTTCGGATCAGAAAAGGTAAAAAGAGATGGTTTTTCATACATTTATAATAACTCTTTCAACAGCACCTTTTCCTTTTTCAGATGGATCTTCGTATCCGGAAGGCATAATTCAGAGGAAGATCCTGATGAGATCCTTATCCACGAAAGAATCCACGGTATCCAGTATCATTCTGCCGATCTTATCCTTTTACAGATTATAATAGCCATTATGTGGTTTAATCCGATTGTCTGGATGCTGAGAAATTCTCTTCACTTGATCCATGAATACATTGCAGATGAAGAGACAATCCGCATCTGCAGAAACAAGCTCAGGTACCAGGCATTGCTGGTCAACCAGGCTGCCGAAGGAAAACTAATCAGTCTTTCATCAAGTTTTAACCAATCATTAATTAAAAAGCGGATTATTATGATGACAAAAGAAAAAATTTATCAGAAAACGAAACTGAAGATGCTGGCCTTTATACCTGTCATGGCTATTATCTTTTCAGTGATAGCATGTATGAATGGTAAGAAACAGGATGTAAATGAGGAGGTTGTTACTGCCGTTGCTCCGGTCAAGATGAATGTTTTTTACCTGGGTGTTGAAAATCCGGTTAACATTTCAGTGTCAGGATATCAGGCGGATGAAATTACAGCTGAAATTGATAACGGGATCCTTGAAGGATCCAGTGGAGTATACATTGCGAAACCTACCAGAGTCGGGACAGCAATTATTACTGTATATGCAGGTGGTAAAAAGGTAAAGGAAAGTGAATTCAAAGTAAAGACGATCCACGACCCTGTTACCAGGATCGGTGAATCAGAGGGGGGTAATATAACGAAAGAGGAGTTACTGCAAGCCGGGGGGGTGAATGCATATATCAGGGATTTTGATTTTGACCTGGAATTTAAAGTGATCTCATTTGTATTGAGTGCCACTGTTCCAAATTCAAATATTATGAGGGAAGAAATCTCCCATTCCGACAGATATTCCGAATTACAGATTGACCTGATCAATTCCCTGGTTAAAAATCAGAAGTTAATGGTGGAACAAGTCATAGCTGTTGGACCCGATGGCGCAAAAAGAAACCTCAATTCATTGGTTTTTACCATTTGGTAAAAAACAGCTATTTTAGACAGGATTTTAAGTTGCTGTGCGGGTAATATACCCTCCTGAGAATTTAAGGATTATATCTGCATTCAATAAAGAAATAATTTCTGCTGATGGCAAAGTTTATCAGGGTGACAGCACTGGTCCTGTTATTTTTTAACGGTATTTCAGCCGTTTTCGGAGGTCTTGGATTAATGATTGATCCAGGCGGAGAAATGATGCAAATGCCGCTGGATTTTCTTAAATACTCTCCATTTCATAATTTTTTGATTCCCGGGATCATCCTTTTTACTTTTAACGGGGTATTCAGTTTTATCATAGCTGTTCTTACAATTATGAAGGTAAAGATATATCCATGGCTGGTCATTTTCGAAGGATGTGTATTAACTATCTGGCTGACCGTTCAGATCATTTTTATAAAGATGTTTTACCCGCCGCTGCATGTTCCTTATTACTTAACAGGTATTTTCCTTATTCTGACAGGTGCTTTACTTGTCAGAAGAAAATCATAACAGGTTAACATGGATATTCATGAAATACGGGATGATTGCAGAGCCAACCTGAATAAATATACCAGGGAGGCTTTTTTGGCCATCCCGGCAATAGAACATCCACGCATACTGGACCTGGGTTGTGGAACAGGCGTTCCAACGATTGAAATGGCGGGATTGACAGATGGGAAAATTGTTGCGGTGGACGTTAACCAGGAAAGCCTCGATGTTTTCAGGAATAAGATTGACATACTGAATCTGAAAGATAGAATTTCAATTGTACAAAATTCTGTTATTAATACACATCTTTTTGAAAATCATTATGATATCATTCTGGCCGAAGGGATATTACACATCATTGGTTTTGAAAAAGGACTGCGGATATTTACCCGGTTGCTGAAATCCAATGGATATTTTATGATCCATGATGAATACCGCTATGAAAAAAGAAAATTGAAAGTGATAGCAAAATACGGGTATGAGCTTGTGAAATTCTTTATACTGGATGAAAAGATCTGGTGGGATGAATATTTCGGTTTTATGGAAAAGAAAATCATGGATTTGGAGAGGACATATGCTGATACCTCAGGATCAGAAGAATTATTCAGACCATTGAAAAATGAGATAGCCATATTCAGGAAAGATCCAAAAAGTTGCAGATCAATATATTATGTTTTAAAAAAATTAGATGAATGAAGTTTCTGAAACAGCCTTCATCACGCTGCGCTCACGGGTGATTGAATCGGAGAAAAGGAATCCTGTCATTCATGATCCTGTTGGCGTCGAATGTTTTAACAGGATAGGACCACTTTTGGCCTCAGATCTATATAACAGGCTGATAAATAAAAAACTGCCTGCGACCCTCACACGGCATATCGCGCTGAGAGCGAGGAAATATGATCTTTATGCACGTACCTTCATGAATGAAAATCCTGTTGGTCTGGTCGTGAATCTTGGTTGTGGTTTTGATACAAGATACTGGCGGGTCTTTGACAGGGAATGGAGATATGTTGAAATTGATCTTCCGGAAATGATTGAATCAAAAAGGCAGGTTCTCGGAGATATGATCACTTATGATATGATTGGATCATCCGTACTGGATAAGGAATGGGTCATAAAGATTCAATCTTTACAATCGGAAAAGGTACTTTTCCTGGCGGAAGGTTTATTTATGTACCTTCCCCGTGCTGGTGTGATGAACATATTTAAAAAGCTATCAGAAGCTTTTAACAGGTCACAAATTGTTTTTGAGACGGTACATGAAAAATATACCAGGGGTATGTGGAAAAAAATTGTTGAGAGGAAAATGAAGCAGCAGTTAGAATCATCGGCAGGTTCTTCATATCAGTTTGGTTTACGAAATGCATCGGAAATCGAAGGATTTGGTCACAATATTAAGGTAGCGGAAGAATGGTCATATTTCGAAGATCCGGATATCAAACCTGCTGTTCTCAAACTATTTCGGTATTTTAAGGTACTTTCCAGAACCCAGTGGACCATCAGGGCTTTGCTGAATTAGATGGGTTATCTTTCAAATTCCAAACGCATTCCCCTGATATCATTATGTATGATCGCCTTTGCCGGATCTCCTTCCAGGTTTTCGTATGCTGTTTCACCGTTGACAAGGGTCATACAGATTTTCGAGTGAAGCGTTTGATTGGTCAAAGGAGACCATTTGCATTTATATAATATGTTGTCCGGTGATACGGTCCATGGTGAATTCGGGTCAACCAGTACAAGGTCGGCCCAGTAACCTTCACGCATGAAACCTCTTTTTGAGATAGAAAAACGGGTGGCAGGAGCATGTGACATTTTATTGACAATACCGGGCAAAGTGATCTTACCCTGATGAAATAATTCCAGCATTACGGGTAATGAATGCTGGACCATTGGTCCACCTGAGGGAGCTTTGAAATAGGTATTTTTTTTCTCCTCCAGGGTATGGGGGGCGTGATCGGTAGCCACAACATCGATGCTGTTATCGATCAATCCCTGAAGCAATCCTTCCCTGTCATCATTCGTTTTGATAGCCGGGTTCCATTTAATAAGGGTTCCAAGATCATCATATTTTGAATCGTCAAACCACAGGTGATGGATACAGACTTCGGCAGTGATGAGTTTGTCAGGATTTAGTGGGACCGGATCAAAGAGCCGGAGTTCTTTTTTTGTTGATATATGTAAAACATGAAGGTTTGAATTGTATTTACCTGCAAGATCAATTGCCAGGGATGAGGATTTGTAGCAGGCCTCTTCGCTTCTGATCGCCGGGTGGTATTTAACAGGGATCTTCTCGCCGAATTTTTCCCGGTAAAAGGCTGAGTTTTTTCGGACAGTATCTTCATCTTCACAATGGGTTGCAATAATGACCGGGCATTCGGCAAATATTCCCTCAAGGGTTTTCCTGTTATTCACCAGCATATTCCCTGTGCTTGAACCCATAAAAACCTTAAGGCCACATGTTTGGTGCGGATTGATTTTTTTAATTTCTTCCAGATTATCATTTGTTGCACCGAAGTAGAAAGAGTAATTGGCAAGAGATTTTCGGGCGGCAAGATCATGTTTTTCATCGAGTAAAGAAAGCGTGGTTGTTTGAGGGATTGTATTGGGCATTTCCAGGAAAGAAGTGATACCGCCTGCCACTGCAGCAGTGGATTCGGATCCGATATCCCCTTTATGCGTAAGACCTGGTTCACGGAAGTGTACCTGGTCGTCGATTATACCTGGTAAAAGATATTTGCCTATGGCGTCAATTATATCATAATCGGGAAGATGCAGTGATACTGCATCTCCTCTGAGGATTTGCTGGATTTTTCCATTCCGGATCACAACAGATCCTGTAAAAATCTCATTTTCATTAACGATGCTGGCATTTTTGATCAGAAGATCTTTCATATAGTTGTCAAGGATTTATATCTGTCTGTTAGAAAAGGTGGTAAAATCCCAAGGCTAAAACCCTGGGTTATTTTACAGTCCTCTATCCCTCCGTCGCTCCATTAAAATATCTGCTTGACTCTCCCCCTAATCCCCTCTCTACAAGGCAGAAAGGGGGAAAATCTTTAATCTTAAACTTACAACTCTGGATTTTTTAATTGTTAATTGTTCTGACACATTATACTCCTCTCTAACAAAATGTCTAATTAACTGTATTTGAGCTAATTTTGGAATGTGTCCGGTTAGCAGCTCCCCCCGAGCACTTGGGGGGACAGGTGGACTTTTCTGTCATTCTCCACGTTGCCGGAATGTGTCCGGTTAACAACCGGACTTTTCTGTCATTTTTCACGTTGTCGGAATATGTCCGGTTAA
>CAZRHW010000223.1:0-4579 GCA_964599785.1 uncultured Bacteroides sp.
CTGACATAAGCAGGGATGGTCGACAGTCCGGCCAAAACAGCGGCTTTATACCGCCTCTCACCGGTAATCAGCTGATACTTGTTGCCGTCGACCTGTCTGACGGTTATAGGCTGGATTATGCCAATTTCCCTGATAGATGATGCCAGCTCCTGTAAAGATTCTTCGTTAAAATTTTTTCTTGGCTGGAAAGGATTGACTTCAATCATTTCAATATCAATCTCATTGGTTCCTGAGACAGTATGCCTGGGTGATTCAGCATCTTCCATCAAAGCACTCAAACCTCTTCCTAATGCATTTTTCCTGGCCATGTTAAGATGTGTTAAGCGATTATCTTTTCAGCGTTTCTGATCCTTGTTTCATCATTTTTCTGGAGGAGTTCCCGGGCCAGATTAAGGTGATTAATGCTGCCTTTGCTGTCGGCGTCATAAAGAATGGCAGGTTTGCCAAAGCTGGGAGCCTCTCCCAGCTTGACATTTCTCTGGATAATTGTATCAAAAACCATCTGCTGGAAATGTTTCCTGACTTCCTCAACCACCTGGTTAGACAATCTGAGCCTGGGGTCATACATCGTAAGCAGGAATCCTTCTATTATTAATTCAGGGTTCAGCCTGTTCTGTATTATTTTAATGGTATTTAAAAGCTTACCAAGCCCTTCAAGAGCAAAGTATTCACACTGTACGGGTATCATGACCGTATCTGCAGCAGTCAGGGCATTCACAGTAATTAATCCAAGCGAAGGAGAACAATCAATTAACACATAATCATAATCATCCTTCACAATATCAATAACCTTCTTCAATGCTTTTTCCCTGCTCGGCAGGTTGAGCATTTCAATTTCAGCACCAACCAGGTCGATACTTGATGGTAACAGATCCAGTCCTTTTATCTCTGAATTTAAGATGACATTCTTTGGATCGACCTCATCAATCAGACACTCATAAATTGTTGTCTTAATGCTTTTTGTATCAAAACCGGTGCCTGATGTAGCATTTGCCTGCGGATCTGCATCAACAATCAGGATTTTCTTTTCCAATACTGCCAGGCTTGCTGCCAGATTGATGGCTGTTGTCGTTTTGCCAACTCCCCCTTTTTGATTTGCCAGCGCAATTACTTTCCCCATTAATTTTTATTTTTTGACCTTTGATAATTTAGTACGACTGTGGGCATCAAATTTACGAACTTCTCTACCAAACAATTTTTTTAAGTAAAATCTTATTGTAAACATTTAACTCGCTTTTTTGAACACATTATTAACAACTTTGATTTTTTTTCAGATATTTACACCGTTAATTAAACATTTAAGGCAATGATGATGAAACTACTGAAACAAAATGATTGGCTGGTCATCATTAACCCTAACGCCGGAAGACGTAAAGGCGAGCGTGATTGGGATCAAATTCGTGCCCTTCTTATTCATCATAACTTTGATTTTCAAGTGGTATTTACAGAACAACCCCGTCATGCAATCCAAATCGCAAGACAATATATTGAGGCCGGTTTTTTGAAAATTATTGTTGTAGGAGGAGATGGTACATTGAATGAAGTGATCAATGGCCTGTTCCTTCAATCAAAATACCCAACCACAGCTATTACCCTCGGGATGATAACTGTTGGGACAGGTAATGACTGGGGAAGAATGCTGAAAATTCCGTTAAATTATGAACAGGCAATTATCACCATTAAAGAATGCAGGACCTTTGTGCAGGATGCCGGAATGGTTAGATATCAGATTGGGGGTGACAAGGAGGACAGGTATTTCGTCAATATTGCAGGTCTTGGCTTTGATGCAATTGTTACAAAAAAAGCTAATCGCCTCAAGGAAAAAGGTAGAGGCGGACCATTTCTTTACTTCGCTAATATATTTTCAAGTCTGCTCCGCTACCGTTATGTCAATGCATGGATAAATATTGACGGCCACAATATTAAAAATCAGATATTCAGCATGAATATTGGAATCGGGAAATATAACGGTGGGGGGATGATGCAGGTTCCGGGAGCCATTGCTGATGATGGATTATTCGATCTTACAGTGATCAAGAGAATCAGTAAACCAGATGTAATCCTGAGCCTGAGAAAATTATACAATGGAAGTATTGTCCGGCACCCAAAAGTCGACACCTATACTGGCAAATCAATTACCATTGATTCTGATACCAAGATCCATCTTGAAACTGATGGTGAATCACTCGGGCATACACCCCTGGAATTCCAGATCATACCTATGAGTGTTCAGGTAATTGCAGGTGCATTGGCCAGTTAAAGTTCGCTGAGTAGCTTGATCTCAAAAAGTTTCGGCCAGTATTTACCTGTAACAAATATCCTTTGATTATCAGGATTATAAGCAATACCATTAAATACATCGATCCGGCTGTGCCTGTCTTTTTCCTCAAGGATACCCATGAAGTTCATACGCCCCAGTACAACACCGGTTTCAGGATCAATCACAATGATCTCATAGGTGCCGTATACGTTTGAGAATATCTTCCCGTCGATGTATTCCAGCTCATTTAACCGGCTCACCGGACCTTTTGAATCATAAACCTCGATTCTGTCCAATTCGGTAAAATATTCCGGATCCATGAAATAAATATTGTTGGATCCGTCGCTCATGATCAGACGGGTACCGTCGGTTGTTAAACCCCACCCTTCCTTGTTCTGGTAATAAACTTTTTGAAGACGCGTAAAGGTTTCTTTTTCATATACAAATCCAACCTGTGATTTATATGTAAGCTGAAAAATCTTTTCATTGAAAATTGTAATGCCTTCACCAAAGATTTCACCCGGAAGATTCAGAATCCTCAGTGGTTCGCCGGTTTGAATTTCCACTTTTCTGAGAGATGACTCATTGTACTGCCCGGTACCCTCATAGAGGTAACCATTTTCATATACCAATCCCTGTGTATAAGCACGTATATCATGTGGATATGTATTCATTACCTCATAGGATAATGTAACTGCTTCAATATCAGATATGATTTCGATAGAAACATAGCTTGAACCGGTGGTTTTGTCTGCGAAACAGGCTAAAGCCCTGATTTTATTCTCACCTGCCCTGCATCCTTTTGAGTCCCATTTGCATTGAAAGGGAGCAAGGATTGATTTTCCAATCCTAACAGATTGTACATAAAATACTACTGAATCAATGACCGGTGTTTCATGTATTCCTTCAACATCGATTTCAATGATTGAACCCCGGGTGAATCGCTGGTTCATCACAGGTCTAACAATCTGGCTTTTACCGGTAACTACCCGGTTGACTTTCAAAGAATCAGCCGGCGTTGCATTTTTCCTGTTATCCTTTACAGCACATCCGCCGGGAATAACGAGAAAAATGAAATACAGGATGAGAATAGTCATGCATTGATTTGTTTTTTGATTAAATAAATGATTATATAAGCTCATTTTAGAGATACTAAATATCTAATTTACTCAAGTTGCAAGTTGCAGGTTTCAAGTTACAAGTTATTAAATATCAATGTATTGTAATTAAACATATAAATTGCAAATAATAGCGTAAATCAATTATCATTTAATTAATGTTTTGATTTATAACACATTAACCTGTCCCGATTTATCGGGATCAGCGTGAAGCCTTTTATTGAAATTGTGACAAAGCTCTATTAAGTTTATCATTTTTTCCCAAATAATCCGAGAAAAGATTTTTTCTTTTTAGGTATTTTTTTCAGCTCGCCCTGCATATTATTTTCCAGAGGATTCAGCATTTGCCAGACTTCACTCCAGCCGGGAAATCCCCCAATATTCCGGTCATCAATATATATATCGGCCTGGATCTTCCGTGAAAACGTTTCATCATAAACCTCCTCGGGATAATTTTTATTCACGGCATAGAACTCAATACCTTTCTCCCTGCAGAATTGTACTGCATCATCCAGATCCTTCCCCATCCTGACCGTCCACAGAATCAACTGATGGTTCTTTTTTTGCAATTCGTGCAGGGTTTCAAAAGCAAATAGTTTCTCCTTGCCGATATCAGGATACTCATGTTCAACAATTGTTCCGTCAAAATCTACCGCTATTTTCATTGTAAATAAATTTGGATCATATAATAATGCAACTTTAATGAATAAGATTTATATACCACAAATGTACACTAAGGGTATGATAATGGAACCCCAGGGTTCAAAATTAGACTCCTTTGTGCTATCCTTTGTCTTCCTTTGTGGTTAAATGAAAAGAATGTATATTAGAGAACATTAACCTGGAAGCTAAAACAATTCCTCAACTGAAAGATACCTTTCCCCTGTATCGTAGTTAAAACCAAGAATTATTGATCCGGGAGAAATATCCGGCAGTTTCTTAGCGATTGCAGCCAGCGTCGCACCGGATGAGATACCTGCAAACAATCCTTCCATCATGGCAGCTTTGCGGGTATATTCGAAAGCTTCCTCTTTGGAAACCTGAATGGTTCCATCAAGCATTTCTGTTTTAAGGTTTTCAGGAATAAAGCCTGCTCCAATACCCTGAAGTGGATGGGGTCCCGGTTTTCCACCACTGATAACAGGTGACAGAGAAGGTTCTACAGCAAATGTTTTCATGGCTGGAAATTTCATTTTAAGGA
>CAZRHW010000223.1:4589-5255 GCA_964599785.1 uncultured Bacteroides sp.
CTGATATGGCCACCTGTACCCACGCCTGTAATCAGAAAATCAATCCCTTCAGGAAAATCCTTAATGATCTCCTGTGCGGTTGTCCGGCGGTGGATATCAATATTTGCTTCATTGTCGAATTGCGATGGCATCCAGGATCCTGGAATCTCCTGCAGTAGTTGATGTGCCCTGGCTATAGCACCTTTCATCCCTTCATCCCTGGGAGTTAGTTCTAATTTCGCCCCATAAGCAGCCATGATCCTGCGTCTTTCTATTGAAAGCGATTCAGGCATGATCAGTATAAGATTATATTGCCTGACAGCAGCAACCATTGCCAGACCGATACCGGTATTGCCTGAAGTCGGTTCAATGATCACCGATCCCTTCTTTAGTAAACCTTTGTTCTCAGCATCCTTAACCATCGACAAGGCAATACGATCCTTAATGCTCCCCCCTGGATTAAATTTTTCCAGTTTTATCCATATCTCGTAATCTTTGGGATAAAGATGATTGATCCGTAAATGAGGAGTGTTTCCAATTGTTTCGAGAATATTCTTAACTTTCATTTTGACCTGTTTTACTCACCGGGTGACTCGGAGTCATCCGATGAGTTTAATAATTATATCACCCCATTTGTCTGATCCTGAATGTTCTTGCTATTACGAACGATCGCCGTGTGTTTTTGAT
>CAZRHW010000224.1:0-5249 GCA_964599785.1 uncultured Bacteroides sp.
TGCATATGCGGGGATCTATGATCTGATTGCAACCATCCCTTATGATCAGTTAAGTGTATATACTGATACAGTTGCTAAGCCCACCAGCAGAGCATACCTGTACAGAATCACTGCTATCGATACTTCGGATTTTGAGACAGATATATATCTATGTAAAACCCACAAAACCATTCATCTTTTAGCCAGCACAAATGATGAACAAAACACCACCCAACTTTCATGGGACCATTATTCAGGATTTGATTTTGGTACTTATGAGATTTACAGGAGTGACACCACATTTAACTTTTCAAGCATTGATTCCATGTCAAGCAGCTCTTCCTCATGGAGTGATCCCGATCCGGGCACATTAACAAATTATTACCGTGTTGCTGCTCTCAGACCTGAACCATGCAATCCTGCAGGAAATGGCGCCGGCAAGGCAGATTCCGGACCGTACAGCCACTCCATGTCGAATATGGAGGATAACAGGATACAGGTTACCGGATTAAATAAATTATATAATGTAAAAGATCTCATGATCTTCCCAAATCCATTCATTGAAAGGACAACTATCCGCTTCCCGAATCCTGAACATAAAAAATATTCCCTTAAAGTACGGGACCTGTCAGGAAAATTAGTCAGACAACCTGAAACAATAACAGGCAGTGAGATTGAATTTTCAAGAGGCAACCTGTGTCCCGGGTATTATTTTATTGAAATAACGGGAGATCAGATTTTCCGGGGTAAGATGGTAATTGAATAAATATCCGGTTACAGAGGACCACAGAGGTTATAGAGAGCCACAGAGGAAACCCTCCCTGTGGCTCTCTTTTTACTCTGTGGCTCTCTGTGAACCTTTTGCATTTTAAGGGAATAAAAACCTTATCTTTGAATCTCTTTTATTCAATTTTATAATAATGAAAAAGATCAACCTGTTAATAATCATTCTAACGACAATATTCCTTATGCTATCCTGCAACTCAAAAAAAGCCGATCTGATCATATACAATGCCCGGGTATATACTATTGACAAGAATTTTACTGTTGCCGAGGCATTTGCAATCCGCGACGGGAAGATCCTGGCTGTTGGTTCGAACCTTGAAATAATGGATGGATATAATGCTTTAAAGGAGATCGACCTGAACGGACATTTTGTATACCCCGGCCTGATTGATGCTCATTGCCATTTTTTCAGCTACGGCCTGTCATTGCAAAAAGCTGACCTGACCGGCACAGGATCATTCGACGAGATACTTGAAATTATTCAGAAGCATGCCCGGCAGTTTCCTTCAGAATGGGTGCTGGGACGGGGATGGGATCAGAATGACTGGGACATACAGGAATTCCCAACCAAAGAAAAGTTAGATGAACTTTTCCCTGACCAGCCTGTATTATTGACACGGATTGACGGGCATGCTGCCATTGCCAATTCAGAAGCTCTTAAAAGAGCCGGGGTCGGACCGGAAACAAAAGTTGATGGTGGGACTGTGATCATAAGAAACGGAAAGCCGACCGGTGTATTGATAGATAATGCCATTGACCTCGTCGGCAGAATTATCCCTCAAACCAGTGAAAACGATAAGTTCACAGCATTGCTGAAAGCACAGGAAAAATGCTTTGCCGTGGGGCTCACCTCCTTACATGATGCCGGATCAGGACGGGAAAATATAAGACTGATCGATTCCCTGGATCAGACAGGAGATCTAAAAATGAGGATCTATGCTATGCTCCTTCCGGGTGAGAAGAATTTTGAGGCCTGCATGTATCATGGCCCTTATAAAACTGACCATTTGAATGTAAGTTCCATAAAACTCTTTGCCGACGGAGCCCTTGGTTCGCGGGGAGCATTGTTGCTCGAACCTTATTCCGATGATCCCGGCAATTGGGGCCTCCCGTTAAATTCTCCGGAATACCTGAAAGATATGTGCCTGAAAGCATATGAATATGGTTTCCAGGTAAATACACATGCCATTGGAGACAGTGCCAACAGATTAATGCTGAACATTTACAGAAATATCCTCAAGGGCAAAAATGACAGGCGGTGGCGTATTGAACATGCCCAGGTGATACACCCTGATGATTTCAAAAAATTCGCTGATAATAATATTATCCCATCGATCCAGACAACCCATGCCACGTCCGATATGTACTGGGCTGATGAGAGGCTGGGAGAAGAACGGATCAAAGGTGCATATGCTTATAAAACACTTCTTGAACAAAACGGATGGGTCCCGAATGGAAGCGATTTCCCTGTAGAAAATATTAATCCCCTCTATGGTTTTTACGCTGCGATTACCAGAAAAGACCTCGAAGGATATCCTGAGGGAGGGTATCAGCCTGAACAATTATTAAACAGAACAGAAGCGCTGCGTGCCATGACTATCTGGGCAGCAAAAGCAGCTTTCGAGGAAAATGAGAAGGGAAGTATTGAACCGGGCAAATTTGCAGACTTTATTGTCACTGCCGATGATCTGATGACGATCCCTGAACAGGAAATCCCGAAGGTAAAGATACGTATGACCTATATCGATGGAGAGCAGATCTATCCTGAACAGTATTAGAGGCAGTATTATTTTCCAAATTTGATTTTTTGGATTTTCAAACCAGTTTTTATTTCTCGCTGATTAGCGCCGATAAAGCGCTGATTTACGCAGAAATAATAAACTGCCTATTTTTAATCTGCGAAGATCAGCGAAATGATCTGCGGGCATCTGCGAGAACTTACTAAAGTGAGGGTTGTTTTATTCTATTTTACAATGTAATAGGTCTGCCGGCGTAGAAATCCAGTATTTTTGCGTAGAAAATATACATGAACTTTGCCTGCAGAAGATCGGATTTTGCTTTGGTAAGATTATTCTTGGCAAGGTTATAATCCACTGAACTGACCATGCCCACGTTAAATTTCTGCTCAGTATAATTGAATGCTTCCTCCATCGATTTCACCGTCTCCAGGTTTGCCTCATAGTTCTCAAAAGCAGCTTTTGCATCAGCATAGGCCTGCTGAATGTTTTTATAAAGTGTTTGTTTGGTCAGATCGAGACTAACCTGTGCATCCAGCACCCTGACTTTTGCAGTACTGATACGGTTTTGTGTATACAGCCTGTTAAAAACCGGGATATTCAGGGAAAATGACAATGTCTGGTATCCTTTATCCTGGAGCTGATCCATCCAGCGGTATTGGGCCTGCGGATCTTCCGGATTAACGGAAATATCACTGTATAAAGTATAATACAGATATCTGGCACTTAAAGTCGGGAAAATCCCTCCCCTGGCAGCTGCCAGGCCTTTTTCATTACTTATGAGGTCATATTCGGCACTTTTAATCAGCGACAATTCCCTGAGTGCATCTGCATATACACTATCGACAGACCGTAGATAACCGGCATCCTCAATGCTCAATTCCGGTATGACTATGCTGAATGTATTTATTTCAGCCGGCGCCAGGTCCATATATTGTGCCAGGGTGAGGTAAGAAATTTCAAGTTCATTTCTTGCCCTTACCACATTTGCAGCTTCTCTTGCTTCCTGTGCCTGGATCTCATAAAGTTCTCCCCTTGAAATATTTCCCACCTCTGCCAGTTTCTGACTTTTTTCAACCTGAAGACGTGTAATTCCAAGCTGATCCTCTGCCACCTTCAGCAATTCCTCATTCAGCAGGATCTGAAGATATGCCCCGCCTATCGAAATGGTAATATTATCCTTAAGGTTCTCAACATCTTCCAGCCTGGCTAAAAGGTTGTACCGGTTTTGCCGGATGGCAAAATAATTAGATAATCCATTGAAAAGGGACATCCGGCTGTCAATACCCACGTTCCCATCTTCAAATGCCTGATTCACATATTCATATGTATCAAAGTTCGGAGCCCGCCCTTTGTTGAATGTATAATTTGCAAAAGCACTTGCAGTAGGTAATGCCTGGGCTCTTGCATACAGGAAATTGCTCTCGGCTAATTTAACCTGGATCGTCTGACGTTTAACCTGCAGGTTGTTGTCGTGTCCATACTGTATGCATTCTTCCAGTGTCCAGACATCCTGGGGATAAGCATGCGCAACCACAACGGCCGTAAGCAGTGAGGCCATGAAATATTTCATTCTTACCATTGCCAGATTATTTTTAAAGTTCGGCCGGATTAAGGTTTCTTTCTCCTTCTCCGGTAAAGCACCTGGATATACTTTGCATCCTCAAGAGGGGTATAGATCTGCATTAACTCCCATTCCTTATCATAACTCTCGATTGATCTTTTCAGGCGGGTTATTCTTGCCAGGGAATTATGCACCTCATCATCTTCTTCAGTCAGTTCATCATGAACATCCCAGGGAAATGATTCGACCCTGAAACTGTATTCAATCTCCTCATCACCTATCTTCAGAAGAATGCTTGCGATCTGATCCTCGCCGAAATTTGGTATGGGTACACAAAGGTCCTTCATCTTTTTTATTTTGTGAGCTGCGCCGGGGCGCAGCTCAATATTAATTAAAGAACATGTTTTATATTCTCAGTCACGATATGTCCGTCGAACAGATGGACGATCCTGTGAGCTTTTTCAGCGTCAGTAGGGGAGTGCGTAACCATGACGATGGTTGTACCGTCCTTATTCAATTCAGAGAGCAGGTTCATGACTTCCTCGCCATTGGCTGAATCAAGGTTTCCGGTTGGCTCGTCTGCCAGGATCAGTTTAGGCCTGGTTACAACTGCCCTGGAAATGGCCACCCTTTGCTGCTGACCACCGGACAACTGCTGCGGAAAATGTTTTTTCCTGTGGGCAATTTTCATCCTGTCGAGTACCTCATTTACTTTTTTCTTACGCTCAGATGATGAAACTTTCATGTAAAGCAGGGGTAATTCGACATTTTCGTAAACCGTCAGTTCATCGATCAGGTTAAAGCTTTGAAAAACAAATCCGATATTACCCTTACGGAGATTTGTTCGTTGCCTTTCCTTGAACCTGGAGACTTCTACGTCATCAAAATAAAGCAAACCGTTTGTCGGATTATCGAGCAATCCAACAATATTCAGCAATGTGGATTTACCACATCCTGAAGGGCCCATAATAGCCACAAAATCACCGTTCTGAATCTCCAGGGTGACCTTGTTCAGGGCTGTTGTTTCGACCTCATCGGTCCGGAAAACCTTTGTAAGTTCTTCTGTCTTGATCATTGTTTTGTATTTAATACCAGTTAATTTATCTAATTTTTTATTGGTTTATTGGTATATTGGTTTATTGGTATATTGGTATATTGGTATATTGGTATATTGGTATATTGGT
>CAZRHW010000225.1:0-5246 GCA_964599785.1 uncultured Bacteroides sp.
CCTCCAATAATTATAAAATTGAGATTGAGGATAAATGCAACCCTGCGGGAGAAAATATTATGATCTCTGAGTTCCTTTTTAGACAATTGAAAATTCCAGAGGGAAGTGACAGTTTGATTTATAAATTTATGGAAGAATAATTTTAGCCAGGCAAGGGCGATCAGACTAACAATAATGATACCCATCAGCCAGTCCGGACTTAAATCATATAGTGGGGTATTCCCGCTATAATTATCTTCACGGAATTTTTGTATCGTCTTTGAATTAACCAGGTTTGCGTTCTCTTTATAAACCATCGCGGACGAATCCCTTATGACATAATACTGATACCCAAATTTAGTTAACTGGTTATATTTCTTGATCAGATTAGTATCATTCTCTAATAAATAGGGGACATCTTCGTCTGCCAGCACATCATGAACAGTCCTTAACGAATGTTCAGAATTTATTATGTTTATGGGTCTTTGGGGAACTGAATCTCCTGTCATTCTTTCCAATGAAACAGAATATTGTGAAGAGCCGGTATCAGCAGTGTTTCCTGTAGAATTAGAATCCCTGGTGACAGATATAACGGAAGAATTAATGATGGTATCCTGAGAAACCTGATCAGTTGAAATAAGGACACTGTCTTTCCGGAGAATGGTAGTATCCTGTGGGACAATTTGTTTATCATGCATTTCCTTCATGAATATCATTCCCTGTTTTTTGTGTCAATAATGATCGTGACAGGTCCGTCATTAATCAGTGAAACCTTCATATATGCACCGAATTCACCTGTTTGAATAATAATCCCAAGATCTTTTGATAACTGCCCGATGAATTGATTATATAAAGGAATAGCAATTTCAGGTTTGGCTGCACGGATATATGATGGTCTGTTTCCTTTTTTGGTACTGGCATGTAAAGTAAACTGACTGATTACCAACACTTCACCACCTGTATCCTTAACAGAAAGGTTCATCATACCTGCTTCATCCCTGAAAATTCTAAGTCTTGATATTTTACCACTGAGCCATTCAGTATCTTCAAACGAATCACCATCTTCAATACCCAGAAAAATTAAAAGCCCTTCTTTGATCTGTGCTGTAAGATTTTCTTCAATATTAACGGATGCGGCTGATACTCTCTGAATTACTGCTCTCATATACGCATATAAATATTTGCAAAGATAAGAGTAAATATTGGTGGTTGATCATGAAAATAAATTGGTTCTACCCGGGAAATTCTTTCGGGCCGGTAAGGAACTTTAAAAAAGCGACAATATGCTTAAAGTTATTGAAAGGAATAAACAGAAAATTTTATTCATCTTTTCTGCACTTGAGATAAAACTCAAATTGAATACTTTTTTGGTTTTCTATTATTTTATAAAACTGATCAAAATAATTTAGTAGTATTTTCAATTCCCGCTGATTGAGATAAGGAAAGTTTTCACAAAATGTGTATATATCAGCTTTTTTCTCCCTGAATATTTCAAATGCCCCCAGGTATTCACTCTCTGGCCGGCAATATCCCCTGAAAAGCCTTTGGGTGACATTATCTAAGCCCAGCTGAGGAGCCGGATAAGCATAAGGGGCATTAACCATCCCCGACCAGTCAAAATCATATGGGACGGCAACAGGAGGATTTTGAAGGTTGGCAGTAAGGAGCACAATATTGTGGAGAGCGGGAACTGACCAATCCGTATTACCTATCAGGTATTGAAAAATACAGAGAATCATCATTTTCTCTTTGTCGGTCCTCTCCTGATGGACATTCGAATTATCCAGTATATCACATCCATTGCGTGCTGCCATTTGTTTAGCCGGCTCAATAATAAATCCGAATTGCGTGAAGGATGGTTTTTT
Source organism: uncultured Bacteroides sp. (assembly GCA_964599785.1). Classification (GTDB taxonomy): domain Bacteria; phylum Bacteroidota; class Bacteroidia; order Bacteroidales; family SM23-62; genus LJUQ01. The sequence continues at coordinate 1,845 of CAZRHW010000225.1, forward strand.
TCCATCAGTATCTTCGTAGGTAATTCTTGCTAGTTTCACACGGAAACTTTCATCAGTTAAAAGGTTATAAATTCTGTAGGCAAGATATTCTTTGATCACTATTTGCTCGAATTTATCAGATCTTGTGCGGCAGTGGGTGACAAGTTTCAGCTCCTTCTGGTCTTCAAAGATTGTATTTTCTGTTGCAGATTCCGAAAAATCAAGTCGCAATGGTGGAAAATTACAGTTGGTCGGATCTCTGCGAAAATGTCCGCGTGTTCTGATACTGATAGGAAGAGATTTTTCCTGACCGGTATTATCGGTATAACTGATTGAAGCACCATGATCTATTCGCTCATCTCCAATATCCCTGAGAACTTCATTCATATTAAAGGAGATCGTAAGCTCAATCAAATCATCAGATTGAAATAAAATGCGTGCAGATGGATTTAACCCGATGGTATCGGTTTTATGCTGGGCCTGGCAAAAAGGATAGTTTAGAAAAAAAATAAAGATAGACCAGGTGATTAAAACACAGATGTTTATTGGTTTTTTCATATCAGTAAAATCAGTTGTTCAGTTCGCTATATTCTTTCCTGGTTCCATGAGTGTTCAATATGTAAGTGTTTCCATTCTCGATAAGGATCGCTTTCATTGAATATCCATGAGTATAAAATGGGACATCCAGAAAATATATTATTTCATTAAAGGATGTAGTAATTTCTTCCACATTGTTATGTCCGACAAAGATCCTGGATATGTTATATTGTTTGAGTGTATAATCCAGTTCTTTTTCGGTGAAATGCTTGTATTGTTCATTGTTTTCAAGATAACCCCTGTACCAGAAGGGCCCTTTATAACCGAGAATCAGTTCCTTGGTTTCATTGCCATATTTTCTGTTCCTTTCAGGGTGATTCAGAAAAAACCTGACCATATCGTTCATGTCTTCTATACTCAGCTCAAGCATGGCAATTTCAGGCGATATTCCGGCGTGTACAAACAGTTTATCATCGATTTTAATAATAGTATTTTTCGTGCGAAGCCACTGACCAAGGATGGTTTTTTTGCTATATAAATACCCGTAATTAAGCCGGAGTTTTTTACACAAATAATAATATTTGTCAGAAATATATAACATATTTTTTAGCAGGACAAGAATCTCATGATTGCCCAGGACAAAATGAACAAATCCTCCATCAGCGATTGCCTGATGTTCAAGTTGATAAATAAGCCAGAGTGCTTCGGTTACTTTATCACCCCTGTCAAAGATATCACCAAGAAATAACAGATGGCCATCCTTCCATGCCCAGTTTAATCCGGAATCAATCACATGATTTGCATGAAGAAATGTTACCAGGCTATCATACCCTCCATGAATATCACCGATAATAAGAAGTTTGTTTACGTTGTTGAATTCTGAAGGGGGAGGATCAGCAGTTTTCCATAATGTATAATCCAGTACATCGTGTGAAAATCCTTTCATTATAAATGGTTCTGAATGAGCTCTAAATGTTTTATCTATCTTTTTTGAAATATTTTTAACCGAATCATGAATCAAGTAGAAAGAAAGAATTTTATCATTTTTTTTCCAGGTTATATATGGACCATCATGTGCTTCGGGAAGGTTTTTTTCATATCTGAGTTTGAGGTACTTAGCAGCTTCGGAATTGTTTACACTCACTGCCATATTATATGCTGAGTTAAAGGTTTTATTCTGATGATTCAGATAGGCTCCATTTCGCAAAAGAATTTTAATGATACCAACATCCCCCCGGAGTGCTGAGTATATCAGCGAATGATTACCCTCTTCATCTGTAACATTGATGCTGGCATTATGATCAATCAGGATTTTTACCTGATGTCTTGATCCATGCTCTATGGCATACATTAACGGACTTTTTCCTTTCACGAACTGATTGGGATCGGCACCATTACTTAACAGAAAATCAACAATCCTTATACGGCCGGAAATAATAGCGTAAGTCAGTAGTGTTATACTGTCAGAACCATAAATTCCATTGATAGGATGGCTGGTGATGAAAATGGTAATTGAATCCATATCATTTCTGTCAATATAATCAAAGACAGGAGGATCGGCAGCAATGACCGGACTACAGAAGAATAACAGAATATAAAAATGTATGACTAACTTATTCATTCAGAACAAAATCATGGTAACGATCCAAGAACAGGCTTCAAAGATATAAAATTTAGATGGGGCTGGAAGAGAACATTTTGCCAGTCCTAATATGTTTAAAAGGGTCAGACCCTTGTATTTCATAGAATTCCTTCCGGCAGTACGCAGGTAGTTTATTAAAATAGACATTGGTAGATACTCTTTAAAATGTTCTGTTGAAAGTAATCATAAAAATGAAAAATGTCAATTTGAATAGAGGGATTAATATTTAAAAATTCCACCGTAGTCTCAGAAATGCAATGGTGATATTTTCCCTGTTTGTTTCAAGCGTTAAAGGATCTTTCATTTCACCGGAAAAAAATTGCAGGAACATACTGAGATCGATGTTTTCCATCATATTGTATGTGACAGAAGGGCCGGCAAAGAATCCTTTTAATTTTGGGAAGTACATGCAGGCAAAAGAACCCTGAAGAAGAGGTGTGAAGGGATAATTTACTGATGTAAATAATGAATATTTTGTGAAAGCTAGGGCTTTTACATTAAGGGGAGAATTGTAATAACCCATAAATCCTCCGGATGGTATAAAAGGTTTATTTGAATACAGAAATTCAAGCTGCCATAACAGGGAGTTCTTGAAAGTATAATCCAATCCGGCAGAGGCCATGATCAAACCTGTTGTATCCTGAAAATTTTCAATATCATGGAAATATGTTGCTTCACCGCGAAATCCGGCATTAGAGATATTTCCCGACCATCCGATACCGGCCACATAATCCTCTTCTTCAAGTATGCCCCCTAAAAACTGAAAATCATAACCCCTGATATTAAAATGAAACAATCCGGCAGCCGTAATTTTTTCAGAACTGTCAATTTTAGCAGTCAGCTCCAGTGATGAAGTAAAACCGGTATAGTATTTCAAGCGAATAGCATCACTCCCGGGACGTTCTATATAATCAATGTCAAAATAGGAATATACATTGAAAATATCATTTGGATTCCAGACAAGTGTCTGTCCCCAGTTGATGCGCTGACGGCCAACGGTAGTTTCAAAATTACCTGCCGTATATTGTATCCACAACCTGTCTATGGCAGTATTTAATACATAGTTATCACCACTGGAAATATTAAATGAAAGATCGGCCCAGCCATTGCTTTTACCAATCATATCAGCATATCCGGGTGTATTACTGACAGTTTCTCCATAAATGAGACGGTTTCTGAATTGAACACTTGCTGTTAGGTTTTTAAAAGGATACAGTTGAAAATTAAGCCGGTTGTGAAACAGG
>CAZRHW010000226.1:0-5243 GCA_964599785.1 uncultured Bacteroides sp.
TCGCAAATGTAGTTTTTTATGGTTAATAGAAAAAATATTTCTGTAAAAAGGTATTTCCCAGCCCCCAGCTCCCAGTCCCCAGTCCCCAGCTCCCAGCCTCCAGTTCCCGATTATTGGAATCTTTTCTTAATTTTGTTATAAAGAAAAATAAACCTATGTTTCTCCGGAAGCTTAACCTGGTAAATTTCAAGAATTACGAACAGCTTGACCTTGAGTTGAGCGGCAAAATAAATTGTTTTGTCGGGGACAATGGAGCCGGTAAAACAAATCTTCTTGATGCGATCCATTATCTTTCCCTGTCGAAAAGTTTCTTTAATGCTATTGATTCTCAAAACATTATGCACGATAAGGAATTTTTCATTGTCCAGGGGGAATATGACCGGGATGGCAGTAAGGAAAATATTTATTGCGGTGTGAGCAAAAACAAAAGAAAACAGTTTAAAAGAAATAATAAGGAGTATCCAAAACTGTCGGAACATATAGGACTGATCCCTGTTGTCATGATCTCACCTGCTGACAGCAGCCTCATTATTGAGGGAAGCGATGAGCGGAGAAAGTTCATTAACGGTGTGATTTCCCAGTATGATATCGAATATCTCGACAGCCTTATGAAATATAACCGTGCGCTGGTTCAACGCAATATCCTGCTGAAAGATTTTGCCCGTTCCGGTTTTTTCAACAAGGAATACATCGAGATCTGGGATGCACAGATCATTCCACTTGGCCGGTTAATATATGAACGAAGACTGGATTTTGCCGCTAAGCTTCAGCCGATATTTCAGGATTATTACAGCAATATTGCTGAAGAAAAGGAAAGGGTTGAGCTGATTTATACTTCTCAACTTGGTGAAGGGGATTTTCAGGACTTAATGGAGCGGTCTGTCGAGAAAGACCGTATCCTTCAGTATACGACAGTAGGCATACACAAGGATGATCTGATCATGAATATCGGGGGTTATCCTATTAAAAGAAACGGATCACAGGGGCAGCAGAAAACATTCCTTGTTGCATTGAAATTTGCAAAATTTGACTTTATCAAGCAAGTAAATGGGTTTATACCGATTTTACTGCTTGATGATATCTTTGATAAATTTGATATGAAGCGTGTGAAGCAGATTGTCAAACTTGTATCGGACCCGCATTTTGGCCAGATCTTTATGACGGATACCAATCCTGAAAGGATCGGCCGTATTCTGAACGATCTGGCGATAGACCATAAAATATTCAGAGTGGAAAAAGGTAAAATAGCTGAAAATAATGGATAGGATTTACACCAGGAAAATAAGGGAGGTGCTGAAAGAATTCCTTCAGGAAAATAAGCTTGATACGAAATTAAAAGAGCGTGAACTTATAGAAAGCTGGGAGGAACTGGTTGGGCGTACCATTAACCGTGCGACTAAGAAAATTTATATACGCGATGGTAAACTCTTTGTCATATTATCCTCTTCAGTTGTCCGTAGCGAACTTCATATGCTGAAAGATGAAATTGTCAGAAAGCTGAACGAGAGGATCGGAGAACAAATCATTACTGAGCTTGTTCTGAAATAGAGAATTGCTTACAGGTAAGAAAGTCGTTCACTTTTTGAGAAGAAGAAATCACATTCGATCACTGCATTTTCATCACTGTCAGATCCATGAACTGCATTTTTCTCAATTGATTCGGCATATTTACTGCGTATTGTACCTTCCTCTGCTTCTGCAGGATTGGTAGCCCCGAGCAGTCTTCTGAATTCTTCGACAGCATTCTCTTTTTCAAGAATAGCTGTCACGATCGGGCCTGACGACATAAATTCGACAAGGCTGTTGTAAAAAGGTTTACTCCTGTGAACAGCATAGAACGTGCCGGCCTGTTCAAGGCTCATTTTTGTCATTTTCATAGCGATGATCTTAAATCCGGCGCTATTGATCATATTCAGAATAGGTCCGATATATTGCTTGTTAACTGCTCCGGGTTTAATGATTGTTAATGTAATATTTCCTGCCATTATGATAATCTTATTTGGATTAAAATCTGGCGAATATAACAATTTTTTAGAATGAACTGAGTCAGATTATTTTTAACTTTGAAGTTTTCCGAAAATCAGATTAAATCAAAGGTTTGATTAGTATTACAAAACATCTGACCGAACAGATCAGGGACCTTCTTAACGATTCCACTGAGGCTGTCCTGATCACTCATATCAATCCGGACGGGGATGCTATTGGCACAATGCTGGGACTTTACCGGCTGCTTGTAAAAAATGGGCAAAAGGTAAACATGATAGTTCCGAATGAAATTCCTTTTTTCCTTGAATGGCTTCCCGGATCCGATAAAATTATTATTGCAGAAAGCAATCCGGATAAGGCGAAAAAAATAATCAGGGATGCAAAACTGCTTATTTGCCTTGATTTTAACGCATCAGACCGTCTCGGTACTCTGGAAGAGGAATTCCTGAAGGCCCGTGGCACCAAAATTCTTGTTGATCATCATCCCGATCCGGGTGATTTTGCAGATCATATTATTTCGGTTACAGAGACTGGCTCTGCCGCCGAATTGGTATATAACCTGATTGTTCAGTTGAACCTGGGGCATTTAATTGATAAAACAATTGCAGAATGTCTTTTTACCGGGATCATGACTGATACGGGATGTTTTAGTTTCAGCAGCTCTCAGCCGGAGACATATCTTGTTGTAGCAGAGCTTCTTAAGATGGGAATTGATAAGGACAGGATATATACCCTGGTCTATGATAATTACTCATTTGACAGAATGCGTCTTTTAGGATATAGTTTGAATAATAAAATGGTTTTTTTGCCGGAATACCGGACGGCTTATATTTCACTAACTGATGATGAACTCCGGAAGTTTAATCATGTTACAGGAGATACGGAAGGATTTGTCAATTATCTTTTTACAATCAAGGGTATAAGGTTGACGGCACTTTTCATCGAGAAAGAGGATCATATTAAAATATCTTTCAGGTCAAGAGGAAATTTTCAAGTCAATAAATTCTCCGGGCAACATTTTAACGGTGGAGGTCATAAAAATGCGGCAGGGGGCGAATCCTTCCTTTCCCTTAAACAAACAATTGAAAAATTCGTGAACCTATTACCCGGTTATTCCAAAGAATTGCAGGACAGATGAAGAGGTATGTGATATATTCATGTATGTGTATCATTTTGACGACTTTAGCCACCTGTAAGAAGGAGGAAAAAAGAAAGTTGTCGGGTAAGGAAATCAAGGAACAAAAAGAGATGATAGTCAGGGTGAATAAATACCTGGTAAAGAAAGATATTGAACTGATAGAAAGCTATATTGACAGGAGGGGATGGGAGATGGAAGTAACAGAATCAGGATTGTTTTATCAGATTTATGAGCACGGTAGCGGGGAAGCTGCTTCGACAGGTAAATTTGTAACGATCAACTATCTTGTCAGTTTGCTTGATGGCACTATATGCTATAATTCTGATGATTCAGGGTCAAAAAAATTCATCATTGGCAGGAGCAATGAAGAATCGGGCCTTGAGCAGGGAGTTCTTATGATGCGGGTAGGAGACAAGGCACGGTTTATTATGCCGCCACATCTGGCACACGGTTTGCTGGGAGATGAAAACAAGATCCCACCCCGTTCTATCATTGTCTATGAAGTTGAACTGGTTGAAATTTCTGATTAATGATGTGTTATCACCGGTGGTCGGAGTTTTTATGCACTCAGGAAGTGAAAATTATTAAAATTACTACGCAACCATCACAGGACTGAAATCGTCTTGTAATCTGAGAATGGGGTGGAATCGTGGGAAGTGGTATGTGCTGAAATTTCAGTTTTAGTTTATCATTTGGTAAGCGTATGCAACAGAAACCGGCAATACCGGGCCAACCTGAATCTGATAACAGGTTTGACGGTTATTAAAAAAAAGAATAATTTTGCATTAATACTTTAATAATTTATATTTCATAATACACTTAAATAAAACTGATCCTGATGAAAAAAATAATTTATAGTTTCTTTATTCTACTAGCTGGATTTCTCCTGTTAAACGCATGTATCCGTGATGATTCTGAGGAATTGAAGGAGCAGGAAGAACGTTTATTGGAGAAGTATTTACTGGATCATGGAATCACACAGGAGCCAACAGCCTCCGGCCTTTATTTTATTCTCCTGGAAGATACCGTTGGCGTATCACCAACGATCACAGATGTTGTTGAGTTTGAGTATACCGGCCGGCTTGTTGATAACAGGGTATTCGGAACAACCTATAAAGATATTGCGGAAGATGAAGATATTTACAGTGAAAATGTTATTTATGGTCCTGTACGACTAATTCTCCAAAGTTCGCTTCCGGGGCTTGCAGAAGGATTTCAACTGATGCAAGAGGGTGAAAAAGCAATGATGATTATCCCTTCGGATCTTGCATATCGCGGTAATAGTATAGGGATCATTTCCAGGTTCTCAACCCTGATCTTTACCATTCACCTTCAGAAAGTAATACCGGATCCATTAGCATATGAAAATATCCAGATCAAGAATTTTATGGATGAAAGAGGATTAAGCGGAGAGCCCACAGCATCCGGATTATATTATTTCCCGAGTGTTGTAGGTGAAGGAGAGAATGTTCCTTATGGAAGTCGCGTGGACGTTTATTATAAGGGATATTACCTTGACGGCAGGGTATTTGATTCAAACCTTGATGATCCAAGTCCGCTTACTGTGACAGTTCCGAGTGATTTTATTATACCGGGTTGGAGTGAAGGTCTCCAGCTAATGAAAAAGGGATCAAAGGGAACATTGATTGTCCCTTATGAGCAGGCCTATGGGGCTCTCGGAACAAGTCTCATATCACCTTATATGACAATGGTATTCTATATGGAAGTCGTTGATTACTACTAGCTATTGAGATAAACCCAAAACGAAGACCGAGGGCTTTTTATGGATATCGGGCAACTTTTTCTTCCATTCACCAATGGTTTTTGTCAGGATTTGCTCATCATTACCGCTTATACTTGTTGCAATACATAATAATGTTTTAAACCTGCAAGATCGTGTAAGATCCTCCAGGAGCGCCATATTCCGGTAAGGAGTTTCCATGAAAATCTGTGTTTGGTTTTCCCTGTATACTCTTTCTTCAAGCTTTTTGATTGTTTGGATCCGGTCAGTTTTATTAACGGGCAGGTATCCGTTAAATGCAAAATTCTGGCCATTCAGACCCGAAGCAACCAAAGCCATTATGATAGAAGAAGGACCAGTTAAGGGGACTACCCTGAA
>CAZRHW010000227.1:0-5228 GCA_964599785.1 uncultured Bacteroides sp.
ATTATCTGAATATGCCGACCTCAGGATTACGGGCGATATTTATACCAACGGAACCTGGGGAGCACGAGTAGGGTCCAATTATCGTAAGAGGTATAAATTTAACGGCAATTTTGGTTTTAACTATTATCAGAATGTATCAGGTGAGAGAGGTATCAATTATGAATTGACAAAAGATTATGCCCTGGTATGGTCTCATTCGCAGGATACCAAAGCTAATCCCACAAGGCGCTTCAGTGCGAGTGTGAATTTTACAACCTCCAGTTATGATGTAAATCACACAAGGAATGTTAACAGTGTTATGCGCAGTACGAAGCAATCAAATATCAGTTTATCAAAGGTATGGCCCAACTCACCATTTAATTTCACTGCAAGTGCAAATGCAAGTCAGAATACGATTGACCGGTCAATGAATATCAGGATTCCCCAGATGTCAGTGAACATGAACAGGATTTACCCTTTCAGGCCAAAGATCAGGGCAGGAAAATCCAAATGGTATGAGGATATCCAGATTAGTTATTCATCATCCCTTGAAAACAGGCTCAATACCAAAGATACATCCCTCTTTAAATCAACATGGGATGATTTTGATAAGGCTTATCAGCATAATATCCCTGTCAGCCTCAATCTTAAAGCCCTTAAGTATTTCACAATCTCACCAAACCTGCGGTATACGGGGGTTCTCTTTACAAAAACCATTCATCCACAATACATTAAAGATTTTCAGTATCCAAATACAGATATCCGGGTTGATACCTTTTTAATAGATACCATTTCGAATCTGCGGTATGCACATGCTTATGTTCCCTCTTTCAGTGTAAATTTCAGCCCTAAAATTTACGGTATGTATAAGTTCAGGGAAAAATCCAGAATTGAAGCTATCAGGCATGTAATGACTCCCAGGGCTGCATTTAGTTACACACCTGACATGAAAGGTAAAGTTCCGGACTATTATCAGGAAGTTGTCATTGATTCCACCGGGAAAACCAGAATTTATTCACTATTCGATGAATCTATTTACAGGACTCCTGTACCGAGTGGCCGGCAGGGTTCGGTAAGCTTATCATTAATGAACAACATTGAGATGAAACTTAAAACTACTGAAGATGGGAAGGAAGGTTTTACAAAGGTGAAGCTTCTGGATAACTTTAATTTTTCTACCAATTACAATATTTTCAAGGATTCGATGAAGTGGTCACCCGTCGCCATGAATGGAAACACAAGGTTATTTAAGAACAGGGTAAGTTTGAATTTTAACGGGCGTTTCGATCCCTATTCATATATCGTTGACAAAAACGGAAACTATCGTTCAATCAATAAGAGCCTCCTAACGGATAAACATCAATTGGCCAGGCTGTCCAATTTTAGCTTGTCGCTCGGTACATCATTTAAATCGGGACAGGGTGCCAGGGGATCGAAAGAAACTGAAACAGACGATTTAGCTGTTATTACCGGTGAGGAGCGGACAGGATACGATGATGTTTATTACGGGGATTATGTTGATTTCAATGTGCCCTGGTCATTGGGATTTGATTATAACTTTAATTATGCACGGTCGGGAAAGGAGCCAAAGATTGTGCAATCACTGCGTGTCCGGGGAGATTTAAGCCTGACCCCCAAATGGAAGATCGGCTTTAATTCGGGTTATGATTTTACTGTTAAGAAAGTCAGCATGACAAATTTAAGTATATACAGGGATCTTCATTGCTGGGAAATGCAGATTACACTGGTCCCGTTCGGAACTTATCGCAGTTATTCATTCCGCATCAATATTAAATCCTCCGTGTTAAGGGATGTGAAATATGAGAAGAGAGATAACTGGTATGATAATTTTTAAACAAATGAAAAAAATAATTTTAACTGAACATGCCCCTTTGGCTGTTGGACCATACAGCCAGGCAATTGAAAAAAACGGTATGCTATTTATATCAGGACAGATTGCGATAGATCCTCAAACCGGGGAACTTAACAGGGGAAATATTACGGAACAAACAAAGCAGGTATTGCGTACTATTGATGCCATTCTGACGGCTGCAGGTTATACGGGTCGGGAAGTGGTTATATGTACCTGTTTACTGAGGGATATAGGTGATTTCAGTGTAATGAACAAGGAATATGCGGAATATTTTAAAAATGATCCCCCGGCACGTGCGGCATTTGAAGTCTCTAATCTGCCACTTGGAGCCGGGATCGAGATTGAAGCCATTGCTATGAAATGATCCCGGTATATTGATTGTTCCGGGTACTGGGGCAACATGCTGAAAATATGGATATCAGGGATTTTTATTTGGGCATGAAAAGGCCCTATTCGGCCACAATTTCAAATGGTATTTCAACCGTAACTTCCCTGTGCAGTTTGACATTTGCTGTATAACTACCAATTTCTTTGATCAGCTCCCCTTTGATGGTAATATCTTTTCTGTCAATCTCAAATCCTTGTTCTTTCAGTGCTTCGGAGATCTGTATTGTATTCACCGATCCAAATATTTTTCCCTTGGTGCTTGTTTTTGCACCGATGGTTAGCTTCAGTTCTTTCATCTTATCAGCCAATTCGACTGCCAGCTCTTGGATCTTTTCTTCTTTATGCGACCTCTGCCTGAGTATTTCCTCATGCATTTTGCGTATTGAAGCGGTAGCATTTACAGCAAGTCCTTTGGGAATAAGATAATTTCTTGCATAACCGTCTTTAACGGTAATGATCTCATCTTTATGACCGAGACTGGGTATATCCTGCTTCAGTATGATATCCATAATGAATCCTCCCTGGTTTATTTTAACAAATCGGCAACATATGGAAGAAGTGCAAGATATCTTGCCCTTTTAATGGCTGTGGCAACTTTTCTCTGATACTTTAAAGACGTTCCGGTAACACGCCGCGGCAGGATTTTACCCTGTTCATTCACAAACTTCTTCAGAAATTCCGGATCTTTATAATCGATGTATTTTATCCGGTTTTTTCTGAAACGGCAATACTTCTTCTTTTTTATTTCTACCGACGGTGGGGTGAGATACCTGATTTCTGACTGGTTATCTGCCATGTTTAATCCTCCTTGACTTTTTCGGTTTCTTCTGATTTCTTACTCCTTTTCTTCTCGGCATATTCAGCACCGTATTTGTCCAGTCTGACTGTCAGGAAGCGTATGATTCGTTCATCCCTCCGATATTCCGTTTCAAGTTTATCAATCAGGTTGCCTTCTGATTTAAATTGTATCAGATAATAAAATCCTGTTGATTTCTTCTGAATAGGGTAGGCAAGTTTACGCAAACCCCAATTTTCTTCATTCACAATCTCTGCACCGTTATCGGTAAGAATCGTTTTGAACTTGTCAACCGCTTCCTTCATCTGACTTTCAGACAAAACGGGAGTAGTAATGAAAACGGTTTCATATTGGTTCAACATTTCTTTATTGAATTTATTTTTAAATAACAGGACGCAAAAATATGAACTTTTTCCAGATTGACAAAATAATGTATTGATCCACTCCCATAATCGGATATTAATTCCTGTCATAGAAGCACAGGTGCGATACAATCCCACTGTTAAAAAGAAGAAGTCTGATTGGGCTTTAGCAGGTCGGTTAAAATGTTTTGGTAAAAAACAAGTATATTTTTACAGAGCAGTTCAAAATTTTTTAATTTTAGAATTCATTTAAAACGGGATGGGAAACTTTATCGTATCAGCAAGGAAATACAGGCCAGACACCTTTTCATCCGTCGTGGGACAGGATTCAATTATTGCCACCCTCAGGAATACGATCAGGAATAAACATATCGGTCATGCTTATCTTTTTTGTGGTCCGCGTGGAGTCGGGAAAACAACCTGTGCAAGGATTTTTGCTAAAACAATCAATTGCAGCAATCTTACATCCGGTTATGAACCCTGTAATCAATGTGAATCATGTGTTTCATTCAATGAAATGCGTGCATTTAATATCCATGAGCTGGATGCAGCATCCAATAACACGGTCGATGATATACGCAGTCTGATCGATCGGGTCCGTATACCTCCCCAGGTCGGCAAATACAGCATATATATTATTGATGAGGTTCATATGCTTTCCGCCCAGGCGTTCAACACATTTTTAAAAACACTTGAAGAACCACCTTCCCATGCAATTTTCATTTTAGCGACAACAGAAAAACAAAAAATCATTCCTACAATTTTATCACGCTGTCAGATATTTGATTTTAACAGGATCAGGGTTCAGGAAATCGTTAATTATTTAGGAGATATTGCAGATAAAGAGGGTGTTGAATATGAACCGGATGCATTGAATATTATTGCGCTTAAAGCCGATGGGGCAATGCGTGATGCCCTGTCCATTTTTGACCAGATGGTCAGCTATTCCGGAAAAAAGATCACATATAAAGATGTCATTGAGAATCTCAATATTCTTGATTATGATTATTATTTCAGGATGACTGATGCATTTCTTGCCGGAAAAATTAATGATTCATTACTCATATTTAATGAGATTGTTAATGAAGGTTTCGATGGACATAACTTTATTACCGGACTTAGTGGTCATTTCAGGGATCTGCTCGTTTGCCGTGATCCTGAAACACTGGTTCTTCTTGAAACAGGCGCAACAATCAGCAAAAGATATAAAGAACAAAGTGAACAATGTAACCCTGATTTTTTAATTACATCACTGGATATCTGCAGCACAACAGACATGTATTATAAAGCAAGCAGGAATCAAAAACTGCATGTTGAATTGGCACTGATCAAACTATGCCAGGTTACGGGAGTAAAACCAAAACCGGCTCCGGCAACCGGTCCGGTTAAGAAAGATCCGGCTAATACCCGGATCAGCAAATCCGGAACTGATCATAAAGATGAAAAGATCAATTTGGAGGGTCAGGAAACTTCAAGTCAGGAACCTCAGAAACAGCAAATAAAAGAAAAAAGGGATTCTGAAAATGAAAAGGAGAAGGATGAACCATCTGATGAAGTTATGGATAAAGAGGAACAGGAATCTGCAGAACAGGAAACAGAAGAACAGTTAACTAAGGATCAGGAGACTGAAAACCGGAAAACTGAAGAACAGGAGATCGAAGGACTTGAAATGGGAGAACAGGATACCGGTGATCAGAAAATTGAAGGAATAGAGACTACGGATGAGATAACTGAGGAACAGAAGACTGAAAACCAGGCAACTGAAGAACAGGAGTCCGAAGGACTGGAAATTGGAGAAGAGGATATTGGTGATCAGGAAGTGGAAGAATTA
>CAZRHW010000228.1:0-5226 GCA_964599785.1 uncultured Bacteroides sp.
AGGCGGACGCCTATGCCTGAGGACCGTCGATAAAAAAGGGCATTGGATCTTTTCTCCTGAGACTGATGAACCGAAAAGTGTCGCACTCATCCATTGCGTAGGCAGCAGGGATGAAAATTACAATAAATATTGTTCCAAAGTCTGTTGCATGTACTCATTGAAACTCGCCCATCTGATAAAAGAAAAACTTCCTGATGCCGTTGTGTCTGAATATTACATCGATATGCGTGCTTTTGGCAAAGGATACGAAGAATTTTATGAACGTATTAAACATGAGAAAGTACATTTTATCCGGGGACGAACTGCAAAAATAGAAGAGGTGAATGGACAACTTTTACTTCGAAGCGAAGATATTTATAATAACCGAATCATTGAAGAGAAAGCAGATATGGTCGTTCTTGCAGTCGGACTTGAACCTGCTGAGGATATGCAAAAGGTAAGCCGGATGCTGGGTATTCCTCAAAGTGAAGATGGCTGGTTTAAGGAGACGAACTACAACAGTGATCCGGTAAACACGACTGCAGGCGGTATTTTTATCGCCGGTGTATGTCAGGGACCTAAAGATATACCGGATACTGTAGCCCAGGCTTCTGCTGCAGCCTCACGGGTACTGCAGGCTATCCTTAAAGGCAAAATTGCCAGGGGTATTAAAGATGTACCTCTTGATAGAATAGAGGCAAAAGTTAAGGAATTGTCAAAACCTCAATCATTAAGGATTTTTTAACACATTCGGTTTTAATAATGCAATTTGTTATAAAGGAATAAGGATCATGAGAGAACGAGTTAATACAGGCCTGTTAAAAGATTTGGAAAAATTTGGTATCCACGATTGGAATGAATGCTTTCATTGTGGAAACTGTACTGCCATATGTCCCCTCTCCGGTCAGGGATTTTTATTCCCCAGATATCAAATCCGGAATATCCAACTGGGTTTTAAAAATGATCTTTCCGGTTGCCTTGAACCCTGGCTCTGTTATTATTGCGGCGAATGTACCGAAAATTGCCCGCGAAATGCAAATCCCGGGGAATTAATGATGTCTCTCCGGCGGTATCTGACATCCCTCTATGACTGGACCGGCCTGGCCCGAAAAATGTATACATCTAAAATATGGGAGTTCGGATCAATCATCCTTCTTTCTGTTTTCGTTCTGATCCTGTTTCTGATTTTCAGCGAAATACCGGATGAATCAGTCAGGCTGACCCAGCAGGGAGGAGTTGCACTCAACCTGTTTGCCCCGTCAAAATGGATCCACATTGGAGATTGGATCATGGCAGGTATCCTGGCGTTCCTGTTGATAACAAATGTGTTTAACATGTTTCTTAAAACAATTGTGAAGGATAAAAATATTAAAATTCCCTTTAGCCTGTATTTCAAAGAGTTTTGGAAGATAATATGGAATTTCGCCTCGCAATGGCAATTTAATAAGTGTGAATCAAAATTTTATTGGATAACACATTGGCTGCTCATGACAGGATACGTGATACTCTTTACGATGATTGTATTTTTCCTGCACTGGTTTCAAACCGATAATATTTATCATTGGTGGCACCCTCAAAGAATCCTTGGCTATTATGCCACCTTCGGATTGATGCTGGGAATTATCTATTTTTCATATGGCAGAATAAAAAAGGCAAAGGAACATCATAAATTTTCACATATAACCGACTGGACCTTCCTGATATTATTGTTCCTGACAACAATTTCCGGGATATTGGTTCATATTTTCAGGATTAATGGACTGCCCCTGTTAACATATTATACATATGTTATTCATCTGATGGTACTTTTCCCAATGTTAATGCTGGAAGTACCATTTTCGAAATGGTCTCATCTTGCTTACAGGCCATTTGCAATCTATCTTGCCAGTTTGAAAAAAACAGCCCTGGAAAATCAGAGATCCTTTGGACAATCACACAACCTGTAAAAATTATTACAGAATGGAAGAAAAAAGAATAGGTGTTTATGTTTGCTGGTGCGGGACGAACATTGCATTGATGGTGGATGTCGAGACCGTTTCAAAAGAAATAGCAAAATTACCGGGTGTTATCATTTCAAAAAACTATAAGTACATGTGCTCAGATCCCGGACAGGATCTGATTATCAGTGACATCAGGGAACATCAGTTAAATCGTATCGTTGTCGCTGCCTGTTCCCCAAGGATGCATGAAATCACATTCCGCAGAGCACTGGAAAAAGCCGGTTTAAATCCCTATCTTTTCGAAATGGCCAATATCCGCGAACAGGTTTCCTGGGTGCATAAAGACAGGGAAGAAATAATGCGGAAAACCAAATCACTTATTGCCGGGGCAGTGAACCGTGTCAGATTACACGAACCGCTCGATAAAAGGTCTGTTCAGATTAATACAGCTACATTAATCATTGGAGGAGGAATTGCCGGCTTATCGGCTGCACTTGAAATTGCCGGCGCGGAAAAGGATGTATATATCGTAGAAAAATCCGATAAACTGGGTGGACAGGTAGCAAATATTGACCAGACTTATCCTTTTATGGATAGTGCACAGCAAATTTTAGACGCAAAATTAAAACAAATATATCATCATCCATATGTTAAAATCTTTCTTGAATCAGAAATTAAAGCTGTAACCGGATATATTGGCAATTTTGAATCGGCTGTCATCTCTGCAAACGGTGAAAAAACAGAACTGAAGTTCGGAAATGTAGTTGTTGCAACTGGATTAAAGCCTTTCGATCCGGGTAAGATTGAACAATATGGTTATGGAAAACTACCCGATGTAATAACATCCCTGGAATTTGAAAAAATGCTCCTGCATGGAAAGATATGCCTGAAAAATGGAGAAGAACCGGGAAAGATCGCCATTATCCATTGTGTCGGAAGTCGTAACCAGAATTTCCATGAATATTGTTCCCGCACATGTTGCATGACAGCATTAAAATTTGCCAATCAAATAAAATCCGAACTCCCTGAAGCAGATATCTTTGAAATTTATTCGGATATGAGATCCTTTGGGAAAGGAGGTGAAGAACTCTATACACTGTCATCAAGAAAACATATAAAGTTCCTGATGTATGATCAGCAAAAGGACCTCCCGCTGATTAAAAAAACTGATCATGATCCTGAAGCAGGCATGATCATTGAGATGGATGACCTGCTTTCGGGAAAAGAAATTGAAGTTCCTGCAGATATGGTTATTCTGATGGTTGGCATGGAAGCTCATGAAGATGCAAAAGATATTGCTCATGCAGTTGGTATAAGTACATGTGGACATGGTTTCTTTATTGAGAAACACCCCAAACTCGATCCTGTGGCAACAACCACGGATGGCGTTTTCATTATCGGAAACTGCCAGGGACCCAAAGATATACCGGATTCCGTTGCCCAGGCAAGGGCCGCAGCTTCACGTATCCTGGAAACAATATCGTGTGGCTCTGTCAACGTCGAAGTCATTACTGCATCAGTGAATGAAGATGTGTGCTGTGGATGTCAAACCTGTGTAAAGGTTTGTCCGTATGGTGCCGTCAGTTTCGATCCGGTAAAGAAAGTTTCAGTTGTTAACGAAATCCTGTGTAAAGGATGCGGCACATGCGGATCCTCATGTCCTACAGGAGCAATCAGATCCAAACACTTTACCGATCAGCAAATTCTTCGTCAGATTGAGGGATTGTTTTCAATTGAAGGAGTAATGTAATTCATTCTGCGGATACACTGAATGTTTCACCAGGGATAATATGGAGTTTATCAAAACTAACTTTCACTACCCTCCAATACTCTGAAAAGTTCTCGCAGATATCCGCAGATCCTTACACAGATTATCGCAGATTACTGATTTAAAGTTTATTATTTCTGCGTGAATCAGTAATTAAATCTGCGATTATCTGCGAGAAGCCTTTAAAAACTTTATAATTGATCCCAATCAAATCTTATCTTTATGATACACTCCCACACAACACGCTGATAATGCCTAAAAATAGGGATATTAATAACCTTCAAACTATTTTGTTCCTATCTCTAAATAAAGTAAAATTGTATGACAAATTTGGGTGAAAGCAATGAATAAAAAATTGCCTGGAATTGTACTGACAGGAGCTTCCGGCTTTGTAGGAAGAAATTTTATTGACGCAGTGAAAGACAATTTCCGCCTGTTTTGTTTCGCACGCCGGTCTCAAAGTGAAGCGGGAATACCAGGGTATGATAACGTTAAATGGGCACAGGTTGATATTGGAAATGCTTCAAAAATAGAGGCCCTTGCAGATAGTATCAAAGAGATGGGTGGAGCCGATTATGTTTTGCACCTTGCAGGTTTTTACGATTTTACCCTGAAAGAAAATCCGGAATATGAACATACAAATATAAACGGGACTTTAAATATTCTGAACCTGGCTAAATCACTTGAAATAAAACATTTTATCTTCTCAAGCTCCCTGGTAGTCAGTAAGTTCTCCAATCCGGATAAAATACTTGATGAACAAAGCCCTCCTGATGCGGCGTTCCCCTATGCATACAGTAAACGTATTGGGGAACAATATGTAACAGCGTATTCCAAATATTTCTCATGTTCTATCATTCGCCTGGCTGCTGTATATAGTGACTGGTGTGAATATGCACCTCTGTATGTTTTTTTGAATACCTGGCTGTCCCGGAAATGGAATTCCAGAATCATCGCCGGCAAAGGTGATACATCAATTACATATATACATATCAATGATCTTATTAAATTTATAACCAGAATAATTGAAATAAGTAAAAAACTGTCCGGGTTAAATCTTTTTCTTGCCAGCCCCCCGGGTTCGGTTTCTCATAATGACCTCTTTAAAGCAGCAACAAAATATTATTACGAACAACGTGTTATCCCGTTCAGAATCCCCAAGTGGTTTGCCCTTTCAGGAGTTGTAGTGCGGTATCACCTTGGTAAACTACTTGGCAGTGTGCCCTTTGAATGTCCATGGATGATTAAATACGTGGATACCAGGCTCACTGTTGAACCTTCTGTTACCTATAACATACTGTCATGGAAAACAACCCGGCGGTACGATGTATTACGGCGCTTATTGTACATGGTCGATAAAATGAAAAACTACCAGAATGACTGGAAGATCAAAAATGAAATAACACTCAGAAGAATCGCCTGCCGGCCTAATATTTTAACATATGATATACTGGTCAGTCTGCAGGAAAATCTTGTTCATAAAATGTTGCAACATATCCTGAGTCCGGAAAACAAATTTTACTTCCATCATTATCAGAA
>CAZRHW010000229.1:0-5211 GCA_964599785.1 uncultured Bacteroides sp.
GCATCCAGCATCCAGTATCCAGTATCCAGTATCCAGTATCCAGCATCCAGCATCCAGTTGCCTGTACTCTCGTTCCCTTGACCCCTCGAATCCTTGACCCCTTGACCCCTTGTATCCTCCTCGCCCCCTCGCTCTCTCGCTCTTTCCCTCATTCGCTCTTTCCCTCATTCGCTCTTTCCCTCTTTCGCTCCATCCCTCAGTCCCTAAAGACATCCGACCTGACAGGATCAAGTCAACCTGTCAGGTCTTTTCGCTCGCTCCCTTGACCCCTCGAATCCTGCTTTATACTTCAACGTCTCCTTCAAAGACGAATTTTACGGGTCCTTCAAGGGTGATATTTTGGAATTGTTCCTCACCAGTTCTGTCGAATGATACACGAAGTATTCCCCCGCGTGTGTAAACGGTATATGAATGATTGTCAGATCTGCTGTGGATTGCTGAACAAATGGCAGAAGCAATGTTTCCGGTTCCGCAGGATAGTGTTTCATCCTCTACACCTCTTTCATAAGTTCTTACATAAATACCGTCCTTATATACAGATACAAAATTCACATTAATTCCCTCCTTTTTATAAGGCTGACTGTAACGGATGGAGGAACCTTCCGATCTGATATCTTTTTTTTCAACTGAATCAACAAATTTTACATAATGAGGAGACCCGGTATCAAGTTCATAATGGTCTCCAACATATCTGACAGAAGATACAGGCAACATTGTCAGTATTACCATTTGATCTGAAGTGATACGGCCTTCATGTATACCATCGAATGCTTTGAATCTGGCCGATTGCTTAACGATGCCCAGTTTGCTGGCAAATACGGTTGCACATCTGCCGGCATTACCACACAGTGATCCTTCATATCCGTCTGAATTATAATATCTCATCATGAAATCGAGATTTTCGTGTGGATGGATTGTTACGAGCCCATCAGCCCCTATACCCAATCTTCTGTCACATAACCGGGCAATAATATCAGTTCCCGGAGGTGAAAACCTGCTGTTCCTTGCATCTATCATGATAAAATCATTGCCTGTGCCATGATATTTATGAAAATGAACAACCATGCGGAGTTTATTAATTTTTCCTAAAAT
Source organism: uncultured Bacteroides sp. (assembly GCA_964599785.1). Lineage (GTDB taxonomy): Bacteria > Bacteroidota > Bacteroidia > Bacteroidales > SM23-62 > LJUQ01. The sequence goes on from CAZRHW010000229.1 coordinate 1,093, forward strand.
TATAAACTATTTGCAACATATTGAAAGAATGACTCGTTATGATTTCGTAAATTTGTAAAATTCAGGATATAAGGGCACAGTTTTTGAATTAGCAAATGAGGGTTCGCCGGCCCGGTTTATGGATAGCATGTGGGAGGCCGGTAACAAAAAATCATCATGTTTGGATAGAGAAAATAATGTGCTGATAACATGTTGTTTAACTTAAATATTTTGGTATGAAAGCCAGACGAATATTAGGATCGGTTGCAATAGCAGTGATTGGTGGATTGATTGCTGTTTTTTTATATGCCATGCTCGATCAGAAAGAACCGGTAGTTATCGTACAGGAAAAGCCGGCTATGAGGTATGTAAATTTCACGGGAGATGCTTCTGCGGCACCATCAGATTTCACCATAGCTGCTGAAATGGCTGTTGATGCTGTTGTACATGTGAAGACCAAAGTACTCAGGGATGGTACAGGGAATCCGTTATATGAATTCTTTTTTGGGTATAGATACAGCGATCCTGAACCTGTTGTTGGCTATGGATCCGGTGTGATCATCTCTTCCGATGGTTATATAGTAACGAATAATCATGTAATTGAGGGATCACAGGCTATTGAAGTGGTTTTAAATGACCGGCGGACTTTTGATGCTGAAATTGTCGGAAGTGATCCGAATACTGACCTGGCAGTTTTAAAAATTAAGAGTACCGGGCTGCCTTTCCTGGTTTATGGTAATTCCGGCGAACTCAGGCTTGGAGAGTGGGTACTGGCTATCGGTAATCCATATAACCTTACTTCAACGGTCACAGCCGGAATTGTCAGTGCAAAAGCCAGAAGCATTAGTATTCTGGGGGAATTGGCCATCGAGTCATTCATTCAGACAGATGCAGCGGTTAATCCCGGCAACAGTGGCGGAGCACTGGTTAACACACGTGGACAACTGATTGGCATCAATGCTGCCATTGCTTCACGGACAGGATCTTTCAGCGGTTATTCATTTGCTATCCCGGTAAGTATTGTTCAAAAAGTTGTGGATGATATCATCGAATACGGGGCTGTCCAGAGAGCCATACTGGGTGTTGTCATAACAGATGTCACAGCAGAAATTGCCAAAGAATACAATATTGACCGGATCGAAGGCGTTCTTGTAACGGGTCTGCGTGAAAAAAGTGCTGCCATTGAGGCCGGGATAGAACAGCACGATGTAATTATTGCAGTTAACGGAGTAAAGATTAACAGTGGATCTGAACTTCAGGAACAGATCAGCCGTTATCGTCCGAATGACAAAATAACAGTTACAATAGTCCGGAAAAATAAGGAGCGGCAGCTAAATATTATACTGCGCAATCCTGAGGGAGGTACGGGTGTGGTTCAGAAAGAGCAGACCATTTCTGTTCTGGGTGCCACTTTTGGTAAAGTTTCGGACCAGGAGAAAGACAAGCTCAGCATTGAAGACGGCGTGAAGGTAGTATCAGTGACCTCCGGAAAATTCCGGAATGCAGGAATACGAGAAGGATTCATCATTACACAGATCAATAATAAACCTGTGAAAAACTCCGAAGAGCTAAATGACATTATCAGGAAGGCAGAGGGTGGTATTTACATTGAGGGGATTTATCCTGAAGGATTGATTGCCTATTATTCTATACGCCTTTAAAACAGGCACTTTGTAGCTATATCAATAAAAAGACCTGCCCATCCGGAATTTATTTGTTGTTAAAAAAACGTTATATCACTTGACATGAGTCAATAAATAGCATATTTTCGCAGAAATTTTTTTGAGGAGATAAAATGAGACAGTTAAAGATCACAAAATCAATTACTAACAGGGAAAGTGCATCGTTAGATAAATATTTACAGGAAATCGGTAAGGAAGATCTGATCACGGTAGAGGAGGAAGTTGAGCTTGCACAGCGAATCAAGAAAGGTGATCGTGATGCCCTGGAGAAACTGACCAGGGCCAACCTGCGGTTTGTTGTCTCAGTTGCCAAACAATACCAGAACCAGGGACTCAGCCTGCCTGACCTGATCAACGAAGGAAATCTTGGATTGATCAAAGCAGCTGAAAAATTTGATGAGACCAGGGGATTTAAATTTATTTCATATGCCGTCTGGTGGATCAGGCAATCAATTCTTCAGGCCCTTGCTGAACAATCCCGTATTGTCCGTTTACCACTTAACCAGGTAGGATCCCTGAACAAGATAAATAAAGCATTTTCTAAATTTGAACAGGAGTATGAAAGGACTCCGTCACCTGAGGAACTTGCAGAAATACTGGATCTTCCCAAAGAAAAGGTATCTGATACCCTCAAGGTGTCGGGACGGCATGTGTCAGTTGATGCACCATTCGTTGATGGAGAGGATAACAGCTTGCTGGATATCCTGACCAACAATGACTCTCCAAATGCTGATAAGAGTTTATTAAATGAATCTTTGTCAAGGGAGATCGATAGGTCTCTGGCTACACTGACTGAGCGTGAAAGAGATATTATAAAATTATTTTTTGGAATAGGTGTCCAGGAGATGACCCTCGAGGAAATTGGCGAACAGTTTGGACTGACAAGAGAAAGGGTCAGGCAGATCAAGGAAAAAGCTATCAGGAGACTGCGGCATACATCCAGGAGCAAACTTTTAAAATCTTACCTGGGATAATTATTCTTTCTTGCTTAGGATTTCCTGCAGTGCATAAAGTTCATCTCTCAGCCGGGCGGCTTCAATAAAGTCAAGCTCTTTTGCGGCTTTTTCCATGGCCCTGCGGGTTTTTTCGATCGTTTTCCTGATAGCCGGTGCTTCCATATATTGTATCAGGGGATCTGCAGCAATATTGGCCGCTGCAGGTTCAGCATAATATGCAGGCCGGGTGATTTGATCAAGAGGCAGTCCCATAATGTTTTTTGAGGCTTTCACGATCTGTTGTGGTGTAATATTATTCTCCGCGTTGTATTTCAGTTGTTTTTCCCTTCTTCTGTTCGTCTCATCAATGGTTCTCTGCATCGATTGTGTAACCTTATCGGCATACATGATCACTTTTCCATTCAGATTTCTAGCCGCTCTTCCTGCTGTCTGGGTAAGAGATTTTTCTGACCTGAGGAAACCTTCCTTGTCTGCATCGATGATGGCGACAAGTGAAACTTCGGGCAGATCAAGGCCTTCCCTGAGCAGGTTTACTCCAATAAGCACATCAAAAGTACCCTTTCGCAGACCTTCAATGATCTCAACACGGTCCAGCGTATCAATATCAGAATGGATATAACGGCATCTGATATTCAGCTTTAAAAGATATTTGGTGAGTTCTTCTGCCATCCTTTTTGTCAGGGTAGTTACAAGCATCCTTTCATCTCTCCCGGTCCGCTCATGGATCTCACCAAGAAGATGATCAATCTGATTCAGGCTGGGCCTGATCTCAATCACAGGATCAAGTAATCCCGTTGGCCGGATCACCTGTTCTGCAATAACACCATCACATTTTGCCAGTTCGTAATCGGCTGGGGTGGCACTGACAAAAATTACCTGGTTGATCATATCCTCAAATTCCTCAAATTTCAGGGGGCGGTTATCGATGGCTGCGGGCAGCCTGAAACCGTATTCAACAAGTGTCCGTTTGCGGGAATGGTCACCGCCATGCATGGCTCTGATCTGTGGGATGGTAGCATGGCTCTCATCGACGATCATCAGGAAATCTTCAGGGAAATAATCGAGCAGACAGAAGGGGCGTGTACCAGCGGCCCTGCCATCAAAATACCTGGAATAATTTTCAATTCCCGGGCAATGACCTATTTCCTTGATCATCTCAATATCATAATTGACCCGTTCCTCAATTCTTTTTGCTTCAAGTTCCTTGCCCTGGTCCCTGAAAAAATCAATCTGTTTAACAAGATCCTGTTCAATCTGTTCGATGGCGGATTGAAGCCGGTATTTTGTTGTGACAAAAATGTTCGCAGGATAGATAACGGCTGCATCCAGCTTATCAATAGTATTCCCATTAACAGGATCAAAAGTATTTATTCCTTCAATTTCATCACCCCAGAAGACAATCCTGTATCCAAGGTCATTATAGGCAAGATAGATATCTACACTGTCGCCACGGACACGGAATGTTCCCATTTTAAAGTCGATCTCACTGCGTGAATACATAC
>CAZRHW010000230.1:0-5210 GCA_964599785.1 uncultured Bacteroides sp.
TGCACTATCCTATTATTCCGCTCTTGTAGCTGAGAGATCAGTGGATATTATCCTGAAGAACCTTGAAAACATTCAGGATGTTTACAACAAGACCAGCACGATGTATACTGTCGGCATGGCAGAAATCACCGATGTTGATCAACTGGCAGTGCAGGTTTCCCTGCTGGAGAATGCTTCAAAATCTGTAGAGAGGCAGGCGGAGATGGCTTATAATCTCCTCCGCATACAGCTTGGAGTAGGTCCTGAAACAAATATCACGCTGACAGAGACACTGGATGAAATTATGGCAAAGGTTGATCTCGCCACAACTCTGGCTACACCCCTGGAATTAAATGAGAATATTGATTTCAGGATGATGAACACCCAGCAGTTGCTTTCAAAGAAACAAATTGACCTTCAGAGAATGAATTGCCTTCCGGTCATTACCGGATTTTATAGCAACACACAAAAAGTACTCAAACCGGACTTTGATATGACGCCACCAAATATTATCGGCCTGCAGATGAATATACCAATTTTTTCAAGCGGCATGAGAAAAGCCCGGATCGACAAGGCCAAAATAAATTATGAAACGACCTTGAATAATAAGGCTTTACTCACTGACCAGTTATTGATACAGGAGAAACAATTGAGGTATAATCTTTCTACAGCCATAGAACAGTATGAATCGCAGAAAGAGAATGTTGAAGTCTCCAAAAGAGTATACCATAACTTAAACCTGAAGTACCAGCAGGGACTGGTTTCCAGCCTTGACCTCACAACGGCCAATAACAATTACCTGCAGGCTGAAACGAACTACATCATGTCAATGATGCAACTGCTTCAGGCCGACCTTGCTTTAGACAAATTACTGAACACACTCTGAAATAAATTTTAAAAACCATATAGAAACAATCAAAATGAAAAAGATTATTCCAGTTTTAGTTACCTTTTTAGTGATGATTCTCGCCTGTTCGTCACCGGACAAGGACCAGTCGGGATCAGATCCTGCAACTCCGGGAACCGGGGAAACTGCGGCTGGCCAGGCTGCTGAGATTGTAAAAACGATCGTTATCGAAAAACAAAAAATTGCCAGGTCCATTGAATATTCATCAACTATCATTCCATATGAAGAGGTACACCTTGCATCTTCATCCCCGGGAAAGATTGACCGGATATTTGTGGAGATCGGCGACCGGGTTAAGAAAGGAGATATCCTGGTTCAGATGGATCGTACCCAGCTCCATCAGGCAATGGTTAATCTGAAAAATACAGAAACAGATTTTATGAGACTTGATACGCTGAATAAAACCGGGAGTATTTCAAAGCAACAATATGACCAGATGAAAGCACGGTACGATATTGCAAAATCAAATGTTGAATTCCTGCAGGAAAATACGACACTGCGGGCCCCATTTGACGGGGTTATCTCCGGAAAATATTATGAAGATGGTGAACTGTATTCGGGAATGCCAAACACCACCGCAGGAAAGGCAGCCATTCTTTCGCTTGTTCAGATCGATCCGCTGAAGGTGATTGTAAACATTTCTGAAAACTATTTCCCGTTTGTAAAAACAGGAATGGATGCCAGTGTAACCAGCGACCTGTACCCGGGAAAGGTCATTTTGGGTAAAGTGCTGCGGGTATACCCTACCATGGATCCATCAACACGATCATTCACATCTGAGATCAAAATTGACAATGCAAATAACCTGTTAAGACCAGGTATGTTTTGCAGGGTCTCAATGAACCTTGGTGAGGAAATGGCGCTGGTAGTGCCGGCTGTTGCCGTACTTAAAATGCAGGGATCGAATGAAAGGTATGTCTTCCTTGAGGAAGAAGGAGTTGCCCGTTATGTATCTGTTACGCTGGGAAAACGGTTTGATGACAAACTTGAAGTAATTTCAGATAAGATCCTGGAAGGAAGTAGCCTTATCGTCAGTGGACAGGCAAGGCTGGTGGATGGCAACAGGGTTAAAATAATGCCTGACTGACAACCCGTTACCTTTCTATACTTAAAATTGATTATTCACATCCAATCGTACGAAAATGAGTATATATAAAAGTGCAGTTAACCGACCTGTTACAACCCTGATGCTATTTGTAGCAGTTATCGTGATGGGTATTTATTCCATGGTTCAGTTACCCATTGATTTTTATCCTGAAATTGAACCACCCTTTATTTCTATCATGACAACTTATCCGGGGGCCAATGCTTCTGATATTGAAACCAATATAACCCGAACCCTTGAAGATGCATTCAATGCCATCGATGGATTAAAAGAAATTAATTCAATTTCATATGATAATCTTTCAGTTGTGTTTATTGAATTTGAATGGGGGACTAATCTCGATGAGGCAACCAATGACCTCCGGTCGGCTATCGATATGGTTTATGATGCGCTTCCTGAGGACTGTGACCGGCCCAGTGTTTTTAAATTCAATACGGCCATGATGCCCATCATGTTTTTTGCTATTACCGCAGATCAAAGTTATCCGGGGCTCGCGAGGCTGATTGACGAAAAAATCATCAATCCACTCAACAGGATTGAGGGTGTCGGGTCCATAAACATGGCTGGAGCACCAAGGCGTATCATTTATATAGATATTGATCCAAAAAGACTTGATGCATATAACCTGACAATTGAACAGATTGGCAACATTATTTCTGCAGAGAACATGAACATGCCTTCCGGTAATGTAAAAATGGGTGAAATGGTCTATCAGCTGAGGGTGCAGGGCGAGTTCAGTGAAAGTTACCAGCTTCAGAATATTGTTGTCGGTAATTATGGTGGTAAAACCGTTTACTTAAAAGATATTGGCTCTGTGCGGGATACAATTAAAGACCTGTCGATCGAGGAAAGGATAAACGGAAAGCAGGGATTAAGGATGTTTGTCATGAAGCAATCAGGCGCCAATACAGTTAAAATTGCCAGGCAGATAAACAGACAACTTGCAGAACTTGTTAAAACCCTGCCCCCGGATGTAAAGATCGAACCTATTTTTGACACCTCTTCTTTTATCAGAGACTCTATCAGGAACCTGAGCAAGGCCATCATGTGGGCATTAATTTTTGTTGTATTGGTTATACTCTTCTTCCTGGGCAGGTGGAGAGCAACCTTTATTGTTGCCCTGGCTATCCCGGTCTCACTGATAACCTCTTTCATTTATCTCCGATTTACAGGAAATTCGATCAATATCATCTCTCTGGCATCCCTTTCCATTGCAATAGGGATGGTCGTGGATGATGCCATCGTGGTACTGGAAAATATTTCAAGGCATATTGACAGGGGGAGCAGTCCGCGGGAAGCGGCCATATATGCCACCAATGAAGTCTGGCTGGCAGTCATTGTGACAACACTGGTTATTGTTGCAGTTTTTCTGCCGCTTACAATGGTATCCGGATTAACCGGTGTGATGTTCAAACAATTGGGTTGGATCGTTACCATTACCGTCGTAACATCTACTGTCACCGCTATTTCTCTTACACCCATGCTTGCTTCCAGGTTATTAAAACTCAGGGCTGCCCCGGGAAAAAAGCGTAAAGGTTTATATGATTCAACATTCGGCAACTTCCTTCAATGGCTTGATAAATTCTACGAGAGAACCCTGAGATGGGCTTTGCGCCACAAAGCACTGGTGATCACATTGAGTATGGGAATCTTCATATCCTCTTTCTTTCTTCTGAAGGTTGTCGGGACCGACTTTATGCCCGAATCGGATGAAAGCAGGGTCAATGCAACCATTGAACTTCAACCCGGTGTGCGTGTTGAGGAAACCATTAAAACAGCACGTAACCTGGAAAAGCTTATCAGAGAAAGGTATCCTGAGGTGAAATTGATTTCTTCCTCCACAGGTGCGGATGATGAGGGGGGATTCATTTCAATGTTTTCTCAAAGTGGCTCCAACGTGATCAATATATCGATGAGCCTGGTCCCGATAGGTGAACGTACAAGAACTGTGTGGGATATAGCTGACGATCTCAGGGACCAGCTTGACCAGTTTGCAGAAATCGTCGATTATAATGTTAACATGTCTACGATGTTTATGGGCGGGAATACTGTGGATGTTGAAATATATGGGTATGATTTTGATAGAACCAATAAACTTGCACAGGAGATTCGTAACGTACTAAGAAATATTGAAGGAGCAGAGGATGTCCAGATCAGCCGCGAAAAAGAAAAACCCGAATTACAGATTGTTCTGGATAGGGACAAGCTTGCAGAGCATGGTCTGAGCACCGCGATGGTATCCATGTATATCCGAAACCGTGTTGAAGGCTTAATTGCATCACGTTTCAGGGAGGAAGGGGATGAATATAATATCGTCATCCGATTCAAGGAAGAATACAGGAATTCCATTACAGACCTTGAAGAGATGACAATTATGACGCCCATGGGTAAAAAAATTAAGATCGGTGAACTGGGTGAAGTGAAAGAATACTGGAGCCCCCCCAATATCCAGAGAAAAAGAAAAGAGCGTGTTGTGACCGTATCTGCCGTACCATCCGGAGTATCCCTGGGAGAAATGGCAGCAAAAATAAGGACAGAGATTAATAGTATTGATGTTCCGCCTGACGTGATGGTAGTGGTTGGCGGAGCCTATGAAGACCAGATGGAATCCTTTATTGATCTGGGTATGCTGTTATTGCTCAGTCTGGTTCTGGTATATCTCGTGATGGCATCTCAGTTTGAATCATTTATGATACCCCTTGTGATCATGTTTTCCGTTCCATTTTCCTTTACCGGCGTCATCCTGGCATTATTCATCACCAACACCACCCTGAGCGTAATTGCCGGGTTGGGTGCAGTATTGCTGATCGGTATTGTGGTTAAAAATGGTATTGTCCTGGTTGATTATATTAACCTGATGCGTGACCGTGGATATGAAATGGTTGAGGCCATCGCCCTTTCGGGAAGGTCCCGGTTAAGACCGGTTCTGATGACGGCACTGACAACGATTCTCGGAATGCTGCCACTGGCTTTAAGCAGGGGTGAAGGATCCGAGGTCTGGAGCCCAATGGGTATTACTGTCATCGGCGGACTTGTCTTTTCAACTTTCCTTACCCTGCTCATCGTACCTGTTGTCTATAATGCTTTTATCAGGAAAGGAAGAAAAAATAAATTCTTAAACAACATAAACGGGTTATTTGCTATCCGGAAAAATAACCGGGATTCGAAGATGGAATAATAGTAAATTGGTTTATTGGTAAATTGGTAAATTAGTAAATT
>CAZRHW010000231.1:0-5185 GCA_964599785.1 uncultured Bacteroides sp.
GATGTTGCTTTTTGCAAATTATCAATTGACTTAACAAGATCATTATATAAATAAAACTGTCCTTTTCTATAATAAGCCTCCCAATTGTTTGGATTGAATTTTATGGCTCTGTCATATTCTTTTATAGCCTGTTCTGGGTTACCGGTTTCACTATAATAATGTCCCTTTAAAGTATATGCTTCTGATAATTGATCGTCAATGGAAAGGGCAATATCTGTAAGAATCATGACGGAATCCATAAAATTTTCTGAGAAAAAAGTCTCCCAATAATGCTTATTCCAATATACCTTGGCTAATCCAGTATAAGCCTGTGCGAATGTGGAATCATATTCCAATGCAATATGATAGAAATCTGCGGCTCTTTCCAGTGCTTCCTTTTTATTCTTATCTGATATTCGTGCCAAGAATTCCCCACTTGACATGGATTTGAAGTCTTCTTCTCTTCCTCTCTGGTAAAAATCGTAAGCTGTCAGGCTTGTTGTTGGTATTTTTTCAATGATTTGTTTTTCTTCAGGAGTAATCACAGCATGCAATTCATTCGCGATAGCCTGTGCCACCTCGCTCTGCACAGAAAAAATATCATTCCAGTTCCTGTCATAATCATTAGCCCAAACGTGGCCTTCCTCCCCGGTTTTAATCAACTGGACAATTAACCTTGCATTATCACCATACTTTTGAAAGCTGCCTTCTAAAAGATATGCCACACCAAGCTCTTTACCAATAACACTTGTTGTTTTATCTGTTTTACGGTATTGTTCAACAGATGTCCGTGACATAACCCGTAAATCTTCAATTTTAGAAAGGTGTAGCAAAATGGCATCCATCATACCATCGGCAAGATATTGTTTTTCGGGATCATCGCTCATCGATATAAAAGGTAATACGGCGATGGATTTTTCAATCTCTATAGTTTGCTTCCCACTACCTATGATGTCAAATTTGAATAGAGCTGCAATGATAATAACACAAACAAGTAAAAGTCCGGAAAGCAATAAGATCAGCCTTTTCTTTGGTATGCGGGAACCTTCTGTAGAATCAGTTCTAACTTCACTTTCATATTTTTCTGCTGCTGCTTCAGCCGCTGCTGCTGGTTTACTGATTGTCCGGGTATCCTTGTATTTCAGATACCACCTGATAATTGTTGTAAGGTTAATTAAAACAGGCCGTACCTGCTCCGGGTCAAATTCCTTGGGATGGGCACCGAATGTAGACAGGCTGTTCAGGCTCTGCATGGAAGCAATGATGTTCGAGGGAACTTTCTCCTCCCTGTTAAGTTTGTCAATAATACCTTTGAGTGGTTCAGTCTTTCGTGGTCTTTTTAATTCAAATTCGCATAGATCGGTAATGATAACTTCCAGGCATCTTCTCGAATAGATTAAGACCATGTTCTCATCATCAGCTTTAACTAATTTCCCCAGTTCCTTCTCCAGTTCAGGAAACCGGCCCTGAACGGAGGAGTGTAATGTTTCAAGTTCTTTTATTTCGGCGGCCCAGAGCTGCATTGTAGCAGGAATTTAAAACCAGGTTTGATTACCTAAAATTACAGTAATTCTTATTTAATGTCAAATAGTTATTGGTGAATTGTTCAGGTTGCCTTTCATCCAAGCCCGGGATATTCTTCAGCCAACAATCTGGAAATTATAATGATAATAAGCCTTTGCTTCAATAATATACACATCTACCAGGTCCGGACTGATTTTAACAGCAATTACATCCTTTACCTGACCTTCTTTTAACGGATGACACCCTATCACCAGTACATTAAAAGGGCATAGCAGCCGTCTTAGGCTGCCCTGTTGGTCAACTATAAGGATGCAGTCTGTGCCAACAAGTTTAAATAAGTCTTTAATGTATCGTTCATTTTTATCCATATCAGTTAAGTAATTAAAAAAGCCCGGCTATAACCAGGCTTTTATTATTGTGGAAACTTACCCAAGATTAAATCGTTAAACTGAGTGCTTTATTTGCATATATACCCATTAGTTGATTTATGTTCCTATGCGCAGGTAATTGGATTTTTTGATTATATGAAAAAATAATGCTATATTTTATAGTTGTTTTTCTGCTTATTTCACTTCTCATCTATATAAAACCAAAGTTTTTCAGCCATGAAAACAAAAAGGATTTTCTCCAAATTTTTTTTTACGTTAATCACTTTTTCTTTATTATTTCTGAATTCCTGTGAGAAAGAAGAAGAAGTATGGGAAACATGGTGTGCTTATTGTGAAAAGTGGGGTGTTTTTACAGCAGCGCCAACGGATGCGAAAACAATTTGCGAATCTACTTTAAAACGCTTAGAACATGCAATTGATCAATTGAGTTGGCAGTGGATATGTGATACCCCATATAAAAAGCAGTAACGATAAAATTATACTCTACTCAGTATGGGATTTTCTTTTTCGCCTCCTCAAAATTGCAAATTCCGGTGATAGTGAGCACCTTCTTCTGGTTTTTAGTGCTCAGTTTACTCTGGGAATATGTGCTCAATGACACCGGAATCTGCATGTATATTAAGAAATTAATTATTTTACATTGATCATTGATATTGATCCCTCTCCTCTCTGCCTTTGTAGAGAGGGGAGGACAGGAGGGGAGAGTCATGCAAACCTTATTCAATGATTTTACGACTCTTTATAAGCATGATCTCTTTAAAAGAGTATCACTTTAAATAAAACTTATGTATAAAGAGTAGCTTGCGAGAGAAGGGGCAATCAAAAGGGGGGTGAGTCCGCAATACCCTGCTCTATAATCAATCCACGAACTTTTTATTATCCATTTTTGAAGGTTGTGACACACCCCCATGAATGTAAAAAATAATTATATTCGAAAAGTAACAAATTGAAATTTAATAAATTACATAACATTATTGACTGTAAACTCCCCTTCATGTTCATATTTAAATCAGCCTGAACAATCAATAAGTTTTATTTTTTATAGCTTTATGTCCGTTTATTTCTTCATAATCAAATAACGTGTCTGTATATTCAGTTGAAGAAATCATTGCGGGAATCCGTTTGCAAGACAATGTTGTTTTACAATATATTTACAAGGAGTACTATCCTACTGTATACCACTTCATTATTGCAAACAGTGGCACTGCCGATGACGCCAAGGACATCTTTCAGGAATCCATCATCATCATATACAGAAAGCTGAAGGAGGAAAATCATTTTTTTCTGAACAGCAGTTTTAAGACTTTTATCTATTCCATCGCCAGGCATTTATGGCTGAAGAACCTGCGTAACCTGAGATATGAGGATCAGAAAATATCGGACCAGCATAAATTTATTGAACTGAGGGAAGAACCGTTTAAGATTGAAAATGAAGATCTCAGGATGAGTCTGTACCAGAAATATTTTATGAAACTGCCGGAAGATTGTCAGAAGATCCTCAGCCTGACTGTTGAGGATGTCCCTCAGAAAGAGATCGCCGAGATCCTGGGTTTTAAAAGTGAAAACTACGTTAAAAAGCGGAAGCACTACTGCAAAGAGTTCCTGATCAGGAAGATCAGGGAGGATCCCCTTTATCATGACCTGCTCGATGAATAACAGGTTCAGGTATAAATGGTATCCTGGCGGAAGGACCCCTTACTTTTCTTCCTCTTTCTCCTGATCTGTAAATACCAGATAATAGCTACGGTTCCCGCTGCAATTACCAGGGATGATGCAACGACGATCCATAGGATCCCGGAACGGTGTGCGTACAGGGAGCTGTCATCACCGATAGAAACATAAGTGGACCAGAAATAAGGATTTGCTTTTAATTGATCAGCTTTCCTGAGAAATTCCAGCTTGGCATCACGGAGGGCCTGCGTTTTTGTTTTACCTTTTTTAAGCGACCTGTAGAAGTTTTCCATCAGGAGCACCCCTGATTTATCCGACACTTCCCAGAGGGTCATGATAATACTCGGACAGCCGGCATACATGAATCCGCGGGCGAGGCTCATCACTCCTTCTCCTTTCTGCAGCCTTCCATAACCAGTTTTGCAGGAACTGAGAACAGCCATCCTGGCATTGTATTTCATGTTGTATATCTCATACGTGTTCAGGAACCCGTCTTCAACACTGTCGATATTCTGTGTGAAGGCAAGTTTGGAGTACATGGGATTCTCATTGTCGACAATGGTATGCATGGCAAGGTGCAGGATATCATAATCCGCCGCATGTTTTTTAAAATTATCCTCCGTGGCTGATTCATCGAGATATACATCGCTCCTGATCAGGTGGGAGATCTTCTTCACTTCATCCTTCACGCCGGGGATAGGTATGAGCTGTTCCCGGTAAGCCTCCAGGAAAGACAGATCGGGTACCTGCTGCGTAAATACGTTGGAATAATCGGGTGCAAAGGCCAGCAGACTGCCGGATGGCCTGGTTTTGCTCCGCTGTACCTCGAAATGAAGGGTGGCAGAATAAGCATAGCCGATGTCATAATCCCTGATCAGGTAAGGAAGATTACGGTAATCCGGTTCGTCATTCCTGACGGGATGGGTGAGCAATGTCTCAAACGGCAAATATGAAAGTACCCCGTCCGGAATGATGATGAGCGACTTGTCCCTGATCATCCCGGCACAGGGCTGTATCAATACCTTATATAATTCATAGGCTGCATCGGTGTACCTCCGGTAAGATTCATGTACCCCCGAAGAAAAATTAGGCCTCGAAATATCCTGCGTGAGAACCTCGAGATTCTTGAAAAAAGTGGAGTCGATTTTATTTGAAAACAGATTATATTGATACCGGATTAAAACGAAACAGTGAATAGAGGAGTCAGAAAGTGAATATTCGATGACGGCTTCCTTTTCGTCCAATTTGCTTATTATTTCATTAACTGATTTGACATTTACATCATATTTTAATTGATAATACTTTGGATACTCTAGTTCAAATCTGGTAATAAGTTTATCGTGTTCCTGTGATAGTTTAAATGACCTTTCTTCCCAGATAGATAATCGATTTTTATCAGGTTGTGTCAACCTTTGTTCTTCATATATTAACTCCTCATAAGCAGCCATTTGTCTGTAAATATCATTTTCCTGTTTTAGTAAATAGGGGGGGATACCTCCAAATTCTTTAGCTTCCATTTTCCTTATAGAAGTAAGAAGACTGAATGCGATTCTCTTTTCATTTATTTCAAATGCTATTTCTTTATAGATGGCTTCCTTTGTCAAATTATATAATGTTTCTGC